>NZ_CP019288.1:3664242-3970366 GCF_009901525.1 Kordia antarctica | reverse complement strand
AATGCTTTTAGCCATGTTAAATGGTATTATACTAGCAATAATTCTTTTGATTGTAGTTTATTTTTGGAAAGATGATATAAATGCAGCTTTAGCAATCTCCGTTTCTTTAGTCATTGTTATCATTGTTGCTGGAATCATCGGAACGTTTATTCCGTTATTTTTAGATAAAAGAGGAATTGATCCTGCAATTGCAACAGGTCCATTTATAACTACGAGCAATGATATCTTTGGAATTTTAATCTATTTTATGATCGCAAAACTTATTATTGGGATATAAAAAAGATCAATTCGATATAATTGGTTCTCTTACGCAATCCATTCCTTTTCCGCAGTGTAGCAAGCATTTTTCGTTAAGAATTTTTGAAGCCTTGGAAAAAATTTAGAAAAATGAATGCGGTTTTAGCTTTTTCAGCTAAAAACACCTCTGGAAAAGCGCACTTTCTTTTGTTTCTGTTTTCTTTGTGCGAGCAAAGAAAATGAAAATAATAATTTGAAAATGAGATGATTATAAATATATTTTCTTAATAAATTATAATGATTTTTGAGGAAATTTATAGCTAACTCGCATTAAATGTGTTGGAAAAAACATACTCTACATACGAATTACCTGTAAACAAACGTTACAATTGCGTCTAATTCAACACACTAATTGACACAAAGGTTTACAGATATATGGAAAATCATACCATCAGAAAAGCAGTTACAGCGGATGCGAAATTTATTTCGTTATTGGCTAAAATCAACTTTTCAGAAGCGTATGGAAATTTATTCCATTCCAAAAAAAAACTACGGACGTATATAAACAACGTATTTTCAATAGAAAAAATAAAGACTTCACTCGAAAAAGAAGAAAATATATTTTGGATTGCTTTTGTTGGCGATCTTCCTGTCGGATATGCCAAACTGAAAAAGAATTCGCCTGTTCCTAATACAAACTTCAACAATGCCGCTGAATTACAAAAAGTATGTATCCTGAAAGAATATATCATAGAAAGTAACGGCAGACAACTGAAAGCTGACTTTTTTAAAGAAATTCAACAACTACAAATTCATCGTGTGTGGCTCAGAGAAATATATATAAACGAAAAAACACTAAATTTTTATAGAACACATAACTTTCATAAATACGATTCTCATAGCTTTAGTATCGAAAAAGAAGATTTTGTCTTTAATATTATGATGAAGACATTCTAAAAAATTCCTCGTATTTTAGACGTATGAAAGCAATCAACATCAACGAAAAATTTAAACTTGTAAACAAACAATGGCATCCACATCAAGTTGCTGTTGTAGACGATATGCAAGTTCTTTTTGCAAAAATTCAAGGAGAATTTGTCTGGCATTCGCATGACAATGAAGACGAATTGTTTCAAGTCGTGAAAGGAACCTTATTTATGAAATTTCGCGATAAAACAGTCACGGTAAACGAAGGCGAAATTATTGTAGTTCCAAAAGGTGTTGAACATTGTCCTGAAACGAAAGATGGCGAAGAAGTACACGTTTTACTATTCGAAAAACTATCCACGGCGCATACAGGCAAAGTACAACATGAAAAAACTCAAACCGAATATCCAAAAATATAATACACGTGAACATTTTACATCTTGATGAAAATCACTCATTATTAATTGAACAATTAGCGGAATTAGGACATACAAATCATGAAGATTATACGTCTTCCAAAGCAGAAATTGAAGCAAAAATTCACGAATACAACGGATTTATCATTCGCAGCCGATTCCAGATTGATGCCAATTTTCTAGCGAAAGCAACCAATTTAAAATTCATTGGACGCGTTGGCGCAGGTTTAGAAAATATAGATTGTGAATTTGCTGAACAACAAGGAATCAAACTAATTTCTGCGCCAGAAGGCAACCGAAATGCAGTTGGCGAACACGCACTTGGCATGTTGTTATCATTGTTTAATAAACTAAACAAAGCCGACCGAGAAGTTCGGAACGGAAAATGGTTGCGCGAAGCCAATAGAGGAATTGAGTTAGACGGACAAACCGTTGGAATTATTGGTTACGGAAACATGGGAAAAGCATTTGCGAAAAAATTACGCGGTTTTGATGTTGATGTAATTTTTTATGATTTAAAAGAAAATATAGGCGACAAAAATGCGACACAAGTTTCCCTTTCAGAATTGCAAGAACGTGCAACTGTACTCAGTTTACATACGCCGCAAACTTCGCGTACGCTGAATATGATAAATGAGAAATTCATCAAAAAATTTAAACACTCGTTTTGGTTGCTAAATACAGCACGCGGAAAAAGTGTTGTCACGCAAGATTTGGTAGAAGCTCTAAAATCTGGAAAAATACTCGGCGCAGGATTAGATGTGTTAGAATATGAAAAAAGTTCGTTTGAAAACTTATTCAATGACAATCAAATGCCAGCAGCTTTTAAATATTTAATTCAGTCAGAAAACGTGTTATTATCGCCGCATGTCGCAGGTTGGACAAAAGAAAGTAAAGAGAAATTAGCACAAACTATTGTAGATAAAATAAAGCGCCATTTTCACAAATTCTAAACTTTGAAAACATGAAAAATACAGTGTTAAGATACGGAATGTATAGTTTTTTACTGGCATCAGGACTTTTTTTAATTGTATTCTATGCTGGCGAAAGATTCTCGTTTCAAACACAATCAATTCTAGGATATGTAGCAATGTTTCTTTCGTTATATTATGTCTACTTTGGCATCAAACACTATAAAAATGAGGAATTAAATGGCGAAATTGATTTCAAAACAGCATTTATAATTGGTGCGCTTATTTCCATTTTTGCCGCAGTTGGTTTCGGACTTACAGATGCAATCTACATTAGTGAAATTAATCCCGATTATACAGCACAATATCTTACCTATGAGAATAAACTTTTAGCTGCTCGTACAAATTTAACTCCTGGAGAAATGAACTATGAAAAGCTATCTTTACTCAAACGAAGTGAAGCTTTTGGAAATCCATTCATTGTCTTTTTTGTAATGACGATGATGGTATTTGTACTTGGCGTGATAGTTTCCTTACTTTCAGCATTTATGCTACACAAGAAAAATTAAACCTTAAAAAAGAAAAATATGAAAAATAGAGTAACAGGTTTAGGCGGATTCTTCTTTAAAACAGAAGATCCAAAAGGACTTAAAAATTGGTATGGAAAACATTTAGGTTTGCCTGTGGACGATTACGGATGTACTTTTTGGTGGAAAGATAAAGAAGGAAAAGACTGTTCTACACAATGGAGTACGTTTCCAAACGACACAAAATACTTTCAGCCAAGCGAGAAGCAATTCATGATGAATTTCAGAGTAGAAAATTTGGTAGAATTACTAGCCGTTTTAAAAGAAGAAGGCGTTACTGTTGTTGGCAAAATTGAAGAATACGAATACGGAAAGTTCGGCTGGATTTTAGATCCTGAAGGAAATAAAATTGAACTTTGGGAACCTATTGATGAAGCTTTTAAGTAGAAAAAGTGTCTGAAAAAAGATGTTAGACCGCTACGCTTTTAGAATCAAGAATAAAGACTTATTGCTAACTATTTGATAGACAGTAGTTTTTCAAATATAAAACGCGTTGGATGGTTTTTACTTTAGATAAGAATGTTGTAATTTTATGGATAACTGAATTAATATAGATTTGGTTATAATAGAAATAACAGGAATTTTTGTTATATAAGTTTGACAACCATTACCAATCACAATCTGAAAAATGACTAAAGGAGAAGAAAAAGATTTAATATTAAAAGCTATAGTTAGAGAAGAAAATTCTTTAAGAAAAGGAACTAGTATAAATGAGGAATTATTCCCCGAAAAATCAATAGAGGAAGTTTTGTGTTTATTGAAAGAAATGGACGAATCACATCTTGATACTCCAAAATTTGAATTTACTAGATATGATGCTATAGTTATGGATAAAGGTTTTTCTGAAATTACTTTAAAAAACGGAGGTTTTACTAAATTAGAATCTGAAACAAATTCTGAATCTGAATCCTTGAAAGAAAAAGAAATTTTAGAATTGGAAAATCTTAAAATACAAAAAGAAAATTCAGATTACCAAAAGTCTAATAGAATCAAAGAGGAAGAGATACTAGAATTAACAAAAGATAATTTAAGGCTTGGGAATTGGGATATTAGATTTAGGTGGTACATCACAATTAGTGCTTTTATAATTGGAATTATAGTTAAACATTTTATTGACAATTAATAACTTCAACTTTCAATAAATACCTTAATTACCAAATCAACTATTTTAGGTTTAAACTAAAATTAAAAACATGAAAACAACAACATTTCTAACATTTGTAGGTGAGCAATGCGGAAAGGCTGAAGAAGCAATAAATTTCTACACTTCTATCTTTCCAAATTCGGAAATTAAAAGCATCACAAGATACCAAAAAGGAGAACCTGGAGGAACACCAGCGCTTATCAAATATGGAGTATTTACCTTAAATGGCACAGAATACATGGTTTCCGAAAGTAATTACAATCATAATTGGTCATTTACACCAGGAGTATCAATATTTGTTGATTGTGATTCAGAAAATGAGATTCTAACTTTATTTGAAAAACTTTCTTCAAATGGTGGCAAAATTATGATTCCTCTTGATAACTACACTTCAGAGAATTACGGTTTTGGTAAAAAATTCGGATGGTGTGAAGATAAATTTGGTATTTCATGGCAATTGAATCTTCCAGAATAAATTCAAATTACGATACAAGTGTTGCTCAAATAAACAGCTACACAATTGTTATGTAGCAACTTGCAATTTTAAATAATAATGATATCTAACTAAAGTTAAATAAAAAATTCAAAAAAAACCGTTACATTTAAGATTCCAATCGAAAAGGTTCAATTATGGATGATAAAAAAGACGACTTAGAGAAAAAAATAGAAACTACTTCCAACGAAGTTTCAGAAAATATGGAAGATGCAAAGGAAACTATTAGTGAAAAAGCAGAAGAGATAAAGGAGGAAACTATTGAAGCTAAAGAAAATACAGTAGAAGAAATCAACGATACAATAGAAGATGCTAAGGAAGCTGTCGATGCAAAAACGGAGTATGCAAAAGAAGAAACTACACAAGCCAAAGAAAGCAAAGTAGACGAACTAAAAGCTGAAGTAAAAGAAACGCTACATACTGCAAAAGAAAAATTGAGCGAGTTTACAGAAACCGCACAGGAAAAAGCCGCAGATTTTGCCGAAGAAGCGAAAGAAACTTTTGGAAAAGCGAAAGAGAAAGCTTCTGAATTTGCTGGCGAAGCCAAAGAAAAAATTAGTGAATACGCTGATGTCGCTAGTGAAAAAGCTGCCGATTTCGCAGAAGAAGCAAAAGAGAAATTTGGAGAATACAGCGAAGTTGCCAAAGAAAAAGCAAGTGAATTATCTGAAGAAGCAAAAGAAGTTTACGGAGATGTAAAAGAAAAAGTTAGCGAATTTGCCGAAGAAGCTGGCGAACGCATTGAAGACTTTACCGAGGAAGCCAAAGAAACAATTGAAGAAGCTACGAAGAAAACGAAAAGTTTCTTTCAACGTTTATTTGGAAAATAAAAAACATGAAAAGCTGCAAAACATTTTCAACTTCTTTATCTTTATCGCATTAGTGCGTTACAAACATATCTCATGGGAATTACAAAAAATCACATTTTTGATGACTATCAAAACGAAACTGCATCCATCACAAAAGTATTAGGGCATCCTGCACGAATTGCGATATTGCAATACATTAGCGAAAACGAATACTGCAATTGTAACGATTTGGTAAAAGCCACAGGATTAGCGCAACCAACGATTTCGCAACATCTTTCCGAAATCAAAAGAATAAAGTTACTCAAGCAAAAAAGTAAAGGGAAAAATACGTTTTACACAATTGATGTCGATTTGTTGAATCAATATCGAAGAAAAATTAATGATTTCTTTGTGAAACTTCAAGTAAGCTGTCAAAATAAAAGCTAAATAACTGTGGATTCACAAGTTTACTAGATGTTAAATCAACAATCATAAACTCTTACCAAAATTATGAAAAATGTACTTGTACTTTGTACTGGAAATTCCTGTCGTAGTCAAATGGCTGACGGTTATTTAAAATATTTTGCCAAAGAAAAAGCAACTATATATAGTGCTGGAATTGAAACACATGGCGTAAATCCAAGAGCAGTTGCGATTATGAAGTTAGATGGAATTGATATTTCTCAAAATACTTCCAATAACGTTTCCGAATACCTAGATATTGACTTTGATTTTATCATCACGGTTTGCGATCACGCGCAGGAAAACTGTCCGCATATTCCAAGTAAAAACGCCAAACGTATTCATCAAGACTTCTTTGATCCGTCGAAAGTAAAAGGTTCGGAAGAGCAAATTTTTAATGCGTTTAAGAAGACTAGAGGTCAGATTAGAGCGTTTTGTGAGGAGTTTGTGGCGGAGGAATTGTAGTTTTCTTTTTGTTGATTTGTTTGTTTGTTTGTTTGTTTGTTTGTTTGTTTGTAAAAAATATAAAATATCATTCATAAAGAAATATTAGACCTAGATTTCCATCGTTTCTACTAAAAAGCTTCTTTTCCTGCGAAAATTGAAATATTTTTGGTTGGAATTAGTTTAGTTGTAAATGAAGTCACTCTTTGCATTTTTTTGTATCGGCTTGTTTTTCACTGTAAATCTTCAGGGACAAACAAAAAATCGTCGTATCAAAAAAGTAGCAGTCAAAGATTCTATTGTGTTGGATTCTGTCAGCATCAATCCGTTTCAATTTAAACTTACCGATAAAAAGAATATTCCGATTGATTCTACCGCATATCGAATTGACTTTGAGAAAGGTATTTTGTATTTGAATCTTGCCAAAATTAACACAGATTCTATTCGCGTAAGCTATACCAAATATCCAGAATTTTTGACGAAAAAATATAGCGGTTTTAATAAGAATTCTATTGTTCAGAATCCGATTGATATTGATAAAATTATCTCGCTTAGATCGAATAAAGAAGTTGCCAATACACGTTTGTTTGATGGTTTGAATACGTCTGGAAGCATTTCGCGTGGCGTTACCGTTGGAAATAATCAGAATACTGTTTTGAATTCCGAACTCGATTTACAGATTTCTGGTAAAATCTCGGAAACTATTACGTTGCGAGCTTCAATTCAAGACGCAAATATTCCGATTCAAGAAAGCGGATATTCACAACGCTTGGACGAATTTGATCAGGTTTTTATTGAACTCGAAAGTAAAAACTGGAAAATCCGTGCTGGAGACGTAAATCTTGAAAATACAGAAACTGATTTTATGCGTTTTCAAAAAAAGGTACAAGGAGTTGGCGTTACCGCAACGTTGCCACATGAAAATAGCAAAACTACCCTTTTTGCTGCTGCCGCGCTCGTTAGAGGTCGCTATACGCAAAGTAGATTTCAAGGACAGGAAGGAAATCAAGGTCCGTATAAATTGACAGGTCCGAACGAAGAATTGTTTATTTTAATTGTTTCTGGAAGTGAAACGGTTTTCGTCAACGGTTTGCCCGTAGAACGCGGCGAAAACAACGATTATGTGATTGATTATAACGCGGGAGAAATCACGTTTACGTCCAAATATCCGATTACTTCTGAAATGCGAATTACGATTGAATATCAGTTTACAGATAATAATTATACACGTTTTGTAACGTATGGCGGCGCAAAATACGAACATGAAAAATTCAAACTTGCAGGGCATATTTATTCTGAAAATGATTCTAAAAATCAGCCAATTCAACAAAATTTATCTGAAGAACAAGTCGCCATTTTACGCGAAGCTGGAGATAATCAACAATTAATGTCTGCGCCTTCTGCGGTGGAACAGGAGTTTTCTGAGAACCGAATTTTATATAAAAAAGAAATCATTGACGGCATGGAAGTTTTTGTGTTTTCAAACAATCCTGATGATACTTTATTTGATGTTCGTTTCTCGCTTGTTGGCGAAAATCAAGGAAATTATATGTTGTCTAATACGGCTTCAAACGGACGTATTTACGAATATGTTTCGCCAATTTCTGGCATTTTACAAGGTAATTACGAACCTATTATTCAGTTGGTTTCGCCAACTAAAACACAAGTTGCCGTTTTGAACGGAAGTTATACGCCAAGTGAAAAAACGGACGTACAATTTGAAGTTGGTTTTAGCAATAATGATGAGAATTTGTTTTCGTCTTTGGACGATGATAATAATCAAGGTTTGGCTGCAAAAATTAGCGTACAACAGCAATTGTTAGATAAGAAATGGAAGATTAAAAGTTTTGCAAATTTTAATTATATCGATGAAAAGTTTCAAACTATTGAGCGTTTGTATTCGATTGAATTTAATCGTGATTGGAATTTAGATAACATTTTTAATGCAGGAAATCAGCAGTTTTTAGCGACAGGTTTGGATTTTTCTAACGAGAAAAACGGAACTGCTCGGTATAGTTTTGAGTATTTAGATTTTAAGAATAATGCCACTGGAAATCGTCATATTATTTCTTCTAATTTGAAATTTGGAAAACTCAAAGTACAGTCTAACGGAAGTTATTTAACTAATGAAACCGTAACCTCAACTTCCGATTTTTTACGATTGTTCGCGCGTTCTACGTATAGTTTTACCAAAAGCTGGATTGGTGCGCAATTAAACTTGGAAAGCAACGAACAAAAAGAAATTGCTACAGAAACATTTACGCCATTGAGTCAACGTTTTAAAGCCTATACAGGATTTGTTGGTGTTGGCGATAGCTTGAAGATTCATGCCGAAATTGGCTTTACGTATCGTGTGAACGATAGTTTGCGGACTAATAATTTGGAGCGCGTAAACACTTCAAACACCTACTTTTTGAAGTCAAAATTGGTTCAGAATAAAAGCACACAGTTATCATTGTTTGTGAATTATAGAACCTTGAAACAAGAAGATGAAAATATTTCTGATGAGAAATCATTGAATTCACGTTTGGTGTTTCAGCAGCGATTATTTGATAAAATGATTACGTTAAATACTGTGTACGAAACCAATTCTGGAACGTTGCCACAACAGGAATTTACGTATGTACAAGTAGATCAAGGTCAAGGCGTTTACACGTGGAATGATTATAATGATAATGGAATTCAGGAGTTGGACGAGTTTGAATTGGCGCAGTTTCCTGATGAAGCAATTTATGTACGTGTGTTGTTGCCGAATCAAATTTTTATTAAGACGCATCAGAATAAATTTAGTCAAGTTGTAACCTTGAATCCTACGCAATGGAATGCAGCTTCTGGCATGAAGAAATTTTTATCGCATTTTTACAATCAAGCATCTTTTTTGATAGATCGAAAGATTCGTCGTGAGAATGATAATTTTAATTTTAATCCGTTTGATGATGCTGAAGATGCCAATGTTTTAGGATTGAATCAGAGTCTGCGAAATGCGCTCTTTTTTAATCGCGGGAAGCAAAAATATACAACTTCGTATACGTATTTGAATGCAAAGTCTAAGAATTTGCTTTCTATTGGTTCACAGGAAAATATTAATACGTCGCATCAACTTCAGTTTACACATAAGATTGGTAAATTCTGGTTGACCGATTTTATTAGTAGTAGTGGAAAAACAGAGAGTATTTCAGAGAATTTCTTGAATAAAAACTTTGAGATTAATTTATTTAAAGTAGCGCCGACACTTTCGTATTTATTTAATAGAAATAGTCGTTTTAGCGTGTTTTATAAGTTTGAGAATAAAGAGAATAGCATTGGTGATATGGAATCGTTGACACAGCAAAAGGTTGGTGTTTCGTTCGCGTATAGCAATCAACAAAAAGTAGCGTTGAATGGCGAGTTTAATTATTTTAAGAATGATTTTTCTGGAAATGCATTCTCGCCAGTTGGTTATCAAATGTTAGAAGGCTTGCAACCTGGCACAAACCTTACGTGGAATATTTTAATTCAAAAGAAATTGACAAAGTTTTTAGATTTAAATCTTTCTTATTTTGGTAGAAAAAGTAAGGACTCACGCACCATTCACACAGGAAATGTGCAACTGAAAGCATTCTTTTAACTATTATTAACAGTATGGCGACGCAACCTTTTTATACTTCTTGAATCTATTTATGGTATAATTATTGCTAAATCATGCAACATACAACAACAAAACCAGTACTTATTATGAAAAACAATTTTACTCGAGCATTATTAGCTCTTTTCCTTTTGATAGGATTTCAATCGTACGCACAAGACGAAGATTCGCAAAAAAAAGATGACCAATTTAATGTTGGCGATCGTAAACACGAAATTCGTTTAGATGTCTTTGATGCTGCATTTTTCTCTGCAATTGATCTAAGTTATGAGCGTGTAAATGATGCCGCTTATGGTTATGGAGCTTCCTTATTTTTAAATTTTAGAAGCGGTGACGATGGTTCTTATTATGAGAAATTTGCATTTACGCCATTTTTTAGATTTTACTTTTTTAATAAAGAAGATTACGGAGCTAAAGGACTTTTTGTAGAGGTGTTTTCGAAGTTTGCTTCTGGAGAAAATTTTGATAATATTTTTGACGATGTAGAGAACGAAGTAGATTATTTTGATGCTGCACTTGGTTTGGCAATCGGAAAAAAGTGGGTAAATAGAAGAGGATTTATGTTAGAAATTTCACTTGGTGGCGGACGAAATATCGGATTGGATGATAATTCTCCAGATTTCACTTTTAGAGGTGGCGTTTCATTAGGTTATAGATTTTAAATAAACATTATTTTTAAAGCACATAAAAGCCTATTGTCGATTATATTAACGACAATAGGCTTTCTTTTATGAAAAAAATGGGTTTTACTTTCGTTGCATCATATATTAATAAACAACTCCTAAGCTAGATGATACTTGATCGTTCCAAGAAACTCTCCAAAACCACCATCTGTATAAAGTATACCAACGTAAGTTTGGAACTCCAAATCCTGAATATCCTGGTCTTTGGTAGAATGCCAATCTTCTTCCATTAAAACAAGAATGTTGATATAATACCGTATACGATCTTTTATTGGCAGGTTTCAAGACTATTAATGATGACATTTGATCATTGTAAGAACCAAATGTGTAGTCTCTATAATAGAATCTATTTGTTCTTCGTAATGGTGTCATTTCAGCTCCATAATACCAATGTTTGTAGAAATAAAATCTTCCTTGTCCCCAAATATCATAGTCACTACATGGACCTTCAGCATTAGCGGCATATTCCCCATCTCCTGTAGGAATGCGTCCGCCATCTTCTTCTACAAATGCATTCATTTCATCTTCAGAATCAAACACTTCCAAATTGATTACTACTGAGTTCGCTGTATCTGCTGACGCATCTGCTCCATCATACTCTTCAAGTTCTGTGATTAATACTGAACTAGCTCGCTCATCAGTACTGAATAATTCTTCAGCACGACCAGCGTCTCCAGTAGTATTTAAAACGTCTCCAGTTTCATTGTTAATAATATAACTTACAGAAAAGGTTTCCCTATTGTAATTATACACATGTTTTACTTCCGTTGTGTTGCTTGCTACAGCTGTACGTTCAGAAGTTTCAAATTTAGCCTGCTCTTCTGGGCTTTCATTCACGCTATCAGTTTGACAGCCAGTAATTGTCAAGGCAGTTATAAATAACACACCTAAATACATTTTAAATCTTTTCATGTTGATTAGTGTTTTGGTTATTAATAAGTTAAAATTACAAACGATTTGGTTTTATTTCATACGTAAACACCGTACATTTTATAAGTTTAATCCGTAAAAGACTACAATATAAATTCTATTTACATATATAAAATATTATATTTTCTTTTATTATTTAAATATAAACCATACTTTATATAAGTCTTTTCCGTAAAAATGAAAAACAAGTCAATTGTAAACATTTGAAATGCACTGTTTTATGGCTTTAAAATGTAGTGTATAAAAAAAGCGACTCAAAAGTCGCTTCCCTTATGCTTTATGCAGTATTATTCTTCCTCAAATATGTTGCTTTTGTATTTGTTGTATAAGAATGAAATAATCAGGAGCAATACTCCTAGAGATACAAATACAATCGTTTTAGATAGTGTAGACAAGTGTGCAATATCATAAAAGAATAGCTTGACAAGTGTGATTCCAAAGAGTCCAATAGCTCCAATTCGCAAGTATTGTTTCTGTTTCCAGATTCCTAAAACAATTACGAATAGCGCGTAAATTCCCCATAGAATACTTAATCCGAGTTTGTATGATTTTGTAATTAATGCTAAATCTAACCAATGAATCAATTCGCTACTCAGTACACATAGAATTGTGATGTGTAAGATACAATCAAAAATCATTTTGAAGTCTTTTTTGATAAATTTTTGACGAATGTATGTATAGGTAACCACTAACATAAGTGCCAAAAAGAGATACGAAATATAGCGAATGGAAATTGCATATAATCCAACATGTTCATACTTGCCCAAAGCTTCGCGCATATACGAACCTCTAAGTTTGCTTAATGCATATAATCCTTGTGTTAAAAAGACCAAAATTGTGAATATGTTTAATCCAAGATTAAGATATCCTAAGGTTTCATTTTTGATTTTTTTGATATTTACAAAAGATAATATCGACAAGAAAAGCAATGTGTAATTGATAACCCATGTTGTTTTGAATTCTAATAAATTGTAATTTAGATTTTTAATTGCCCCAAATTCTGAATCAATTGTAGTACTTGAATTTGTATATAATTGATTCCAATAACTTTCTATTTCTACTCTAAAAGCACAGTATATCGTAATTAATAAAATTCCTGGAATTGCAAACGAAAGTAATTCTGCAACCGATTTTCCGAGTTTCAGCGAAGACGAATGTTCTTTGTTGAAATTCAGTTTTGTAATAAATCCAAAAGCAGCTATAAAGAATAGTGAGTTTACAAAATTCATATTGAATAGTGGCGTGAGATACGCTTCTTTAGTATAAGAATACGTGTCGGGATAAAGCGTTGTCCAATCGTGGATAATACTCAAGAAAGCCAATAACATTAATGGATACGCAAGTTTTTCGTAAATCGCTTTATTTTTTGTGCGACCAATCCAGAATAGCAATGCGGCTTCAAAAACCCACAACATTGTTACCCAATTTCCATCTAATTGTACAGGAATAGCAATCGTTATGAAAGTGATTGCCAAACCAATAATTAAATACAATAAATTTTTATCTACTCCTTTTTGTTTAAATAGAATTAAACACACAATACTATGTAATCCTGCATTTATAAGTGTGAAAACGCCTAAAAATTCTTCTCCAACTGGATGACTGTTTAAAATAGAATATCCAATCGCATAAAAGAAGAATGTATTTAATAAGAGTAATACAATATCAATTCCTGAATAGGTTTCTTTTTTGAGCACTTTATACGCTAAAAGCATTACATAAAATATGACAAAGAAGATGGTAACAAACAACAATGCCAATCCGAAATGCGCTTCCATTGAATATTCCGAAAAATACCATGAAAAGTAAATCAACCATGTCAATCCAAATGCAGAACCATATAATGATTTCCAGTATTTTTTATAAGCAATTACTAAGATTCCAATGTTAATTATCATCATATATGAAAATAATACAAGTACATTTCCTGAGTCGTTACTCAATAAAAATGGAATCGCATACGCGCCAACCAAACCAATATGCGCAATGACTTGCCTATCATATTTTATGGCGGTAAACACTCCAAATACAGTAAATAAAACCATTAAAATAAATGCTGGCATTTGCGGAATTAGCCCATAAAAGTAATACGCTGCGTACGTAATGAAATACATAATTGCTATTGAGCCACTGACTAATACTGCACTGTAATTTTCGTATTTCTTTTTTAGTTTAATTCCAAAACCTAACAATGCAACTGCGCTTAAATATCCTAAGATAATTCGCATTAACGGACTAATTAATTCATTATCTATTGAATATTTTACACCAATTGAAACACCAATTACGGTAATGATAATTCCTATTTTATTTAATAAATTTTCTCCGATGAATTTCTCCAAATCCGATTTTTGATTTGAATTTTTTGGTTTATCTGTAGCAATATGTGTTGGCTTCGTTGTTGGTGTTTCAATTTTTGGAGCTGAAACCTTAACGTTAGATTCGATGATTTCCTCTGGAGCTGTTGCTGAAACTTCAATTGATTCTTTCGGTATAGGTTGCGCTGTTTCTATAGATTCATTAGCAATAGCTGACCATTTTGAAGCTCTTAATATTTCTATTTGAAAACGTAAATCGTTAATTTCTTTAGAAAATTGATCTTGCTTTTTAGACAGTATTTCGAGTCGCATTAAAAGTTGTTGGATACTTTCAGAATGATCTTGCATAGTCGTTATAAATATAATTGCAGTATAAATTGCCTAACTTATATTGCTTCTTAGTTGGTTCTTTTTTACAAACAGAAATATGTTCATTTGTGTGGCTTCTTCTAAATTTTGAAGATAAGCAGTATAATTACAAATATGAATAATCTATATATCTTTTTAAATACAATTTTTACACAAAAAGGTTTATTCACCTAAGTGATAAAAATTATAACTTATTGATTTAAAATTAATTAAACCTTTAAAAACAGCTGATATCATTTTATTAAAATATTTTTTAAATCGAACTTAATCAACCTCTTACAAACAAAAAAACGACTCGAAAGTCGCTTTTGGTATATCTACTAAATCCTGAATTTACATTTTCATCAACCAGTTACGCATATCAACTTCTTTCAAAATAATACCGCGTACATCTTCAATTTTTACACGTTGTTGTTCCATAGTATCTCTGTGACGAATAGTTACCATATTGTCTTCCAAAGTATCATGATCTACCGTAATACAGAAAGGCGTTCCTGCTGCATCTTGTCTTCGGTAACGACGTCCGACAGCATCTTTTTCATCGTATGTTACGTTGAAATCGAATTTTAAATCGTCCATGATTTTATGAGCAATTTCTGGTAAACCATCTTTCTTTACCAATGGTAAAACCGCCGCTTTTGTTGGTGCTAATACTGCTGGCAAACGTAAAACTGTTCGTTCTGAACCATCTTCCAAAGTTTCATCTACTAATGAGTTTGAGAAGATTGCTAAAAACATACGATCCAATCCAATTGAAGTTTCTACTACATATGGCACATAGCTTTCTTTGGCTTCATGATCGAAGTATTGTAATTTTTTACCTGAATGTTTTTCGTGTGCTTTTAAATCAAAATCTGTACGCGAATGAATTCCTTCTAATTCTTTGAAACCGAATGGAAATTTGAACTCAATATCTGTAGCAGCATCTGCATAATGCGCTAATTTTTCATGATCGTGAAAACGGTAATTTTCTGCTCCTATTCCAAGTGATAAATGCCACTTCATACGATTTTCTTTCCATTGCTCGTACCATTCTTTTTGCGTTCCTGGTTTTACAAAGAATTGCATTTCCATTTGTTCAAATTCACGCTGTCTAAAGATAAATTGACGCGCTACAATTTCATTACGGAATGCTTTTCCTGTTTGTGCAATTCCGAAAGGAATTTTCATTCGACCAGTTTTTTGCACATTCAAGAAATTTACAAAAATACCTTGTGCCGTTTCTGGTCGTAAATATAAGTCCATTGCACTATCTGCGGAAGCGCCAAGCTTCGTACCAAACATAAGGTTGAATTGCTTCACTTCTGTCCAGTTTCTAGAACCTGTCATCGGATCTGCAATTTCCAACTCTTCTATTAATAATTTTACGTCTGCTAAGTCTTCGTTTTCTAACGATTTCCCTAAACGAGAAAGAATGGTATTTATTTTTTCTTGATAGCCAACAACGCGTCCGTTTGTAGACACAAATTCTTCTTTATTGAATGCATCGCCAAAACGTTTTTCTGCCTTTTTGACTTCTTTTTCAATCTTGTTTTCAATTTTAAGACAGTAGTCTTCAACCAAAACATCGGCGCGATAGCGTTTTTTTGAATCTTTGTTATCAATTAAAGGATCATTAAACGCGTCAACGTGGCCAGAAGCTTTCCAAGTGGTCGGATGCATTAATATTGCAGCATCAATCCCAACAATATTTTCGTTCATTTGCACCATTGCTTTCCACCAATAGTCGCGTATATTTTTCTTTAACTCTGCTCCATTTTGAGCATAATCGTATACAGCACTCAATCCGTCATAAATTTCACTTGATTGAAATATATAACCGTATTCTTTTGCGTGCGATACTACCTTCTTAAATTGATCGTCTTGTTTTGCCATGCGCAAATATAAAACGTTTGTAGATTAGCTACAAGCTATTTTTGTGCGATGTATACAAAAGCTGGTGGAATGTTGAATGCTTCAAAAGATAACTTTACTTTATCATTGAAAACTTCCTTTAATTTTTTGTAATAGGTAAGACTGTATTGGTATTGTACATATAAACTATCATCAACCATTGCTTCGTATGCGTTGGCTAATATTTTATCGCTTATTTCTTTAGGAATATTGGTGAGTGGCAAACTTGAAATGATACAATCTGCCTTTTCGAAACCGTGTTTTTTAAGAATTGGCATAATATCTTCTGCCGAAACTTTTTCTATAATTAATTGCGAATGTTTTATTTTTTCTAAAGATTGAAAAAACTTTTCGTTAATTTCAAACGTAATTAGTTTTGTGTGTGGTTGTATTCTTTTTAAAATCTCTTTGGTGATAATTCCATTTCCTGAACCAAATTCAACAATTACTTTAACCGTTGAAAAGTCAATATTTTTTACAATTCTTCGAGATAGAAATCGTGAACTTGGAAAGATTGTTCCCGAAGTTTTAATATCGCGTATTGCTTCTCTAAAAAAATTTAATTTGTCCAATTTTGGAGATTTTTAATATGACGCGAAGTAAAGAAAATATTCATTAACTACTGTCTTTTTTATAGTATTCTTTGCGTTATCGAATTATGAGTATCTAAAGGATGTAATTGGAAAGGCTACTTATCGAAAGTGTTCAATTTACCAAATGATATGCTGTCATCGTCAAAATTATGTTGCAGTTGCTGGTTACTTTTTCGCAATACAAGCAATTGCTTCCGATATGTTATGATGGTTTCGTAATTTAAAACCGTTTGGCGTATTTTTTTGAGTAATTCTTTTGCTTTGGTTTTTTCTGCAATAACTTCTTCTGAGTCAATATTGTTATGCTTCGTTAAATGATCGTAACTTTTAATGATTTCTGTCAATTCTTCTTGCACCAAAACATTCTCTTTGTCTAGATACTCACTTTTTTGCCTGTTATCTTTATAATTAAATACAGAAATTAGCACCATAGCTACAGTCATTGCAGAGAGTGCAATTAATAATATTTTTTGTATTGTATTTTTTGTTACGCCACTCATGAAAAAAGTAGTACTTTTATATTTAATGTGTTAAAAAAATTAACGTTTCCAGTTGACAAATATATTAAATAATATTATTACTTCCATTTTTCCAAGAATTTGCTTGGGTTGCAATGCTAAATTAATGCATCAAGAGGCGCATATTTGCACGAAATGTCGTCACGATCTTCCATTTACATCATTTCATAAACATCATCAAAATCCTGTACTAAACACTTTTTATGGGCGTGTTCATATAGAAAACGCAACTGCATTACTACATTATAAAAAGAATGGAATGGTGCAACAATTATTACATCAACTAAAATATAAAGGAAGACAAGAAGTTGGCACCGTTTTAGGAAAATTATTAGGCAACGCATTACAACAAGAAGCATCTTACAGTACTATTACACATATTATTCCTGTTCCGTTGCACAAAAAACGATTGCGAAAACGTGGTTATAATCAAGTGACAACTTTTGGCGAACAATTAGCACAACATTTAGAAGCGGAATATGCAGACGACATTCTTGTCAAAATAAATAACACCAAAACACAAGCATTTAAAAAACGTGCTGCGCGCTGGCTCAACACACAACATTCGTTTGAGATTACTAATGCAGAAAAATTGGAAGGACAGCATATTTTACTCATTGATGATATAATAACCACTGGCGCAACGTTGGAAGCATGCGCACAAACGCTTAAAAATATCCCAAATATCAAGATTAGTATTGCAACAATGTCAATAGCAAGTTAAAGTCTGCGCTAGTACCAAAAATAATTAGTTAATTTGTATCACATCATTTTAGACTTTTTAATGAAACAACGTTTTATATTTTTCTTTTTAGTTACACTCTTACTTTTGTCATTTGTCAATTGTGCCAAACGTGGAACTCCAACTGGCGGCGATGCAGACAAAACGCCACCAAAATTGGTGAAAGCGCAACCAGAAGAATTCAGTACTAATTTTGACAAAAAACGAATTCGAATTTATTTCGATGAATATATCAAAGTAAAAGATATTCAGAAGCAATTAATTATTTCGCCTCCAATTAAAGAAGGCGGCTATATTATTTATCCGCAAGGAAGCGCCAGTAAATATATTGATATTCAAATTTTAGACACATTGCAGCCAAATACGACGTATTCGTTCAACTTTGGAAAAAGTATTGTAGATAATAATGAAGGTATTCCGTACGATTATTTTAAATATGTGTTTTCCACAGGTTCGTATATTGATTCTTTAGAAGTTGGCGGAACCATTAAAGATGCAGTAAACAGAAGTCCAGAAAAATTTGTTTCTGTGATGTTGTATGAAATTGATTCTACGTATACCGATTCCACAGTTTATAATAAAACCCCAACATATATCACAAATACATTGGATAGTTTGACTGAATTTAAACTTTCCAATTTGCGCGCAGGAACCTATAAAATGGTTGCTTTAAAAGAAACTTCCAACAATTATGCTTTTAATCCGCTATCTGACAAAATTGGATATGTGGAGCAAGAAGTAACAGTTCCGACAGATTCTATGTATGAAATTACAATGTTTAAAGAAATTCCAGCATTTAGAGCTACGCGTCCAGCGCAAATTTCCAAAGGAATGATTGCTTTTGGGTATGAAGGCGAAGTTGATAGTATGAAAATTACAGTCAATTCGGAAGTTGCGGAAAATTTCCGTTACAAAACCATGAAAGATCCCGAAAAAGATACACTTCGGTATTGGTTTGAAAACTTAAAACCAGCAACAGATTCTTTAGTATTTACAGTTTCTAAAGGTGCATATAGCAACGATTTTACGGTAAAGTTGAAAGAATTAGAGAGAGATTCAATGAAAATTTCGGTAAATTACAGAGGAAACATTCCGCCAAATCGCGATTTTAAAATAACTGCAAATACACCAATTGTTGCTGTGGATGATGCTACAATTTCTATTCAAAATAAAGATTCAATTCCAGTAAAATTTACTTCAAAATTCAATAAAAAAGACAATAGTTTGGATCTTTTCTTTGAGAAGAAAGAAAGCCAACGTTACAACATTACAATGTTGCCAAAAACCATTACCGATTTTTATGGCGAAGTCAATGATACGTTGAAATACGCATTAACTACTAAAGCAAATAAAGATTACGGAAACATTCAATTAACATATAATGGCACTGAGTTTCCCGTAATTATTCAAATAGTAAATGAAAAGTTAGAGTTGATTGCTGAAGAATATGTAACCGAAGCAAAACCTTTCTATAATTTTCCGTTCATTGATCCTCAAAATGTTTATTTCCGAGTTATTTTTGATACAAATAAAAATGGAAAATGGGACACTGGAAATTATCTAAAAAAGATTCAACCAGAAGTTATCAAATACTTTCCTAAAAGAGTGGAAATCAGAGCCAATTGGGACGTTATTGAAGATCTTATAGGTTTAAAGTAACATTAAATTAGAAACCAATTTTTGTTTTTTCAGTCTGATTAAAATTTTTGTTTTGGTAATTAAAAATAGCTGCCAACGTCATATCAGTAGTTGCAGTTGAATCATCATTCAATGTCTTCAAAAGTTCATTCGCTTTTTGTTTCACTAATGCCTTAAATTCGTAGTAGGCAATCATTCTTCCTTTTCGTAAAAGTGCACTATCAATCTTATTGATACTTGTGTTAAACGTACAAATTATTTTTATGTTTAAATAATCACTAAATAATCCGTCTGTTAATTGCAAAATTGTTGAAACAACCGAACTTTCATTCTGTTGTTCTCTACTTGTCAACACTTTCTCTGCATCTTCAATTATTAATACAGCATTTTGATTTTTTAGTAAGAATGAAATAAAATCTGGGTGAAGTAATTCATTGACAAATTCATTCTGAATAAAAATAAAACTCTTTTTATCATGTTTGCTAATGAGGCTTTTAATATAAGATGTTTTCCCAGTTCCAGGAATTCCATGCAACAAAATGAGTCCTGCTTTTTCAATAGCTAATGATTCTTCAATAATATCATTAACTTGTTTAAAATCATCATTATACATACTTTGTATATCACATTCAAAATTTTCAGTTCTTACATCTTTAGTATAAAAATTACTTTTATTTCTTGATAATACTTTAAATACTGGCGTTCGGTTCAATCCAAATTTTGTTCTCAATTTATGGTTTGTAGCAATTACCCATTTCTCTAGTTCTAGATCTGAATTATCATAAAGAAAATCGACTGTTAACTCATCATTTTCTAATGACACCCAAATTATGAGTTCTTCTGAGGTGCTTTTTAGGAGATATTGAAACGGGAAATCCTTTGTAAAATCAGCATCTTTAGCATCTTCTGTACTCCAATGTTTAAAAATCACTTCTATTTTTTGTGATTTAAAATCAATAGTATCCACAATGTCTTCCATATTGGATTTACTTCCTTCAAGTGGAGTTTCCAAGAGGAGTTTTGAAGCTAACTTGCCAAAACAAACAGTAAAATATGAAGTTCTTTCAAATTCATTATAAGAATCAAATGCTTGAATTAATTCTGCCATTAAATTATTTTTTAAATTAAATTTTGGAGGAATGAAGTTATATTAATTTTTCTAGAGAAAAATTGAAATCAGCGCAAATTTAGATATTATTAATTTAATTTAAACGCATCTTTATCATCTAAAAATTTCAATTTATTTCTATACGTTTCTATGTGCGGTTTCGTGAGTGTAACAATTTCTGTTTCCTCTTTATTTGGTGTTATATTCGTGATTTTTTCGCCCAAAACATCATACGTTGCGCAATGTCCAGGATATTCATTCGAATTCGCGTCAAGTCCAACTCTATTCACGCCAATACAATAACTCATATTTTCAATAGCACGTGCTTTTAACAATGCGTCCCAAGCATTAATTCGCGGTTTTGGCCAATTTGCCACATACAATAAAACATCATAATTCTCCACGTTTCTTGCCCAAACAGGAAAGCGTAAATCGTAACAAATTAGCGGGCAAATTTTCCAACCTTTAAAGTTAATGAGCTTCTTTTCCGTTCCTGCTGTATATACTTTATGTTCCCCAGCTAAGGTAAATGTATGTCGTTTATCATACGTTTCAATTGCTCCGGAAGGAAGCACAAATACCAACCTATTGAAATAATTTCCATTTTCTGTAATGACTAAACTTCCCGTAATCGCGGCATTTTTGGCTTTTGCTAATGCTTTTATCCAAGTCATCGTTTCGCCGTTCATGGTTTCGGCAACAACTTCGGGTTTCATGGTAAAACCAGAAGTGAACATTTCTGGCAAAACAATTAAATCGATAGTTTCCGTAATTGCGTTGATTTTTTTGGCTAATTGCACCCGATTTTGCGCAGGGTTTTCCCAAATAAGATTGGTTTGTAGTAACGCTATTTTTAGTTGTTGGTTTTGCATGTTGGTATTTTCATTTCGACTCCGCTCAATGTGACAGGTTTGTAATTTACAAAAAAACACGAATCCAAATGATATTAAATGACTAATTAAAAATCTATTTGTAGTACCTTGAGCGGAGTCGAAAGGTTATTTCCCAGTAATATCCAACACTTCAAACAATCTCGCTTTGAAAGTTCTTCCAATCGGAATGCGTTTGTCGTGAATATACACTTCGTTTCCCGTGATTTTATCAACATGATCTTTATTAATCACAAACGATTTATGAATTTGAACAAATTGATTTTCAGGCAATTTATCTTTCCAAGTGCGCAATGTTCCTATAAAAGATAGTTTTTGCGGTTTGCTTACTAATGTGAGGTAATTTCGTTCGGATTCGACATAAAAAATATCCTGAAACTGAATTTTATAAAAGGTTTTATCAACGTTTAAAAATAAGGTGTCCGAAACTGCTTTTGTCGCTTCCGCAGAAGTAACTCTGGGTTGATTCCGCTGTGTTTTTTGAATTGCCTTTAGGAAACGTTCCAACGAAAACGGCTTCACTAAATAATCAATAATGGTTTCAAACTCAAAACTTTCTACTGCATAATCAGGATACGCAGTTGTCATAATAATTGTTGGCGGATTTTTGAGCGTTCGCAGAAAACTCAATCCAGAAATATCGGGTAAATTAATGTCTAAAAAAATCAAGTCAATATCTTCTGTGTATAACGTGTCATATGCTTTTAAAGCAGCATTAAATGTTGCCACTAATTCCAAATGTGATACTTTTTCAATATAACTTTTCAGAATGCGTTGTGCAGGAATTTCATCTTCAATAATAATACATTTCAGCTTATTCAACTCCTTCATTTCAATTGTAATTTTAACGTTACACAATACTTTTCTTTCTCTTCAATCTTCAATTCGTAGGTGTCTTTATAAATTAAATCCAATCGTTTTTTAAGGTTTTGCAAACCAATTTGATCGACTGCACCTATTTTTGTTGCATCAAAATCATTCGTACAAACACATGCTAACGTGTCATTTTCTACTTTGATTTTTATATGAATATGTGTGTCTATTGTGCTATGTTTAAAAGCGTTTTCAATAATAGTAATCAATAACAAAGGTGCAATTTCATAATTGAATTGGGAAACTTCTTTTTTGTAGTGAATCGTTTTAATTCCTTCGGTTCTAATTTCTTGAAACGCAATATAATTGTCTATAAATGTGAGTTCTTTTTCAAGCGAAACAAACGTTGCATTGCTTTCATATAACACATGTTTTAAATTATTGGACAACATCAAAATCAACTCAGGTACTTGCGCAGGTTTTTCTAATGAATACGAATAAATCGTGTTTAAATTATTAAATAATACATGCGGATTTATCTGCGATTTAAGGAATTTTAACTCCATTTCCGTGTGTTTTAGCTGAATTGCTTCTACTTCATCTTTCTTCTCCAAATACCGAAACAACATCCAAATAAAGGAGAAAAAGATAATCGGAACAATGGTTTGCCACACATAATCTGACAAGCATTTTACAACGCTACAACCGCATTCTGCAAAAGCATAACAATACAATTGTGTGGCTAAAAAACTAATCAATGCAATGATGAGAATGTAGATTGTATACCATTTTCTTTTTTCAAAAAAAGGCAACAAAATAAAGTCATTCGCATACACAATAATGACTAAAATAGATAAGTATTGTAGAAACGGATTTTCTGCCCAATAATAATCTGAAAAGTAAAATAAAGAAACAAAAGTGAACAAAATCCAAAACAGAATATGAATCAGTATTTTAGAAATTTTATGGCTAAAAAAATTCATGTGCGGTTATTACAAGCATTCAAAGTACTAATAAACGCAGCGTTCTTCAAATATTAGCGGATAAAATACGCGTTTTGCTGTACAAACGTCTGTTTTAACTACAAGAAATGTGTTGCACGATTCCATGTATTTCATACTATTTTTTGAACGTGTTGTACACTTTTTTAGTGTATTATTCTTAATTGTTGAAGTTTTGAATCATCAATTTAAAACAATCAAAAAATGAACAGAATTATCATCGCAATTACATTTCTTTTACTATGTCAAATTTCGCTTTCGCAAGAAGTGAATCAGGTTACCAAAGATGCAAAAGGTCGTGAAAAAATGTTGGGCGAAATTACCAAAGATGGTTTTACGTCGAACACTTTTAATTCCTGGTTTACACCAAATTACGAAGCGTACAAACCTGATGAAGTTATTGTGAAAAAACTCAAGCGAACCCTTAAAAAATATACAATTACAGTATTTATGGGAACTTGGTGTGGCGATAGCAAAAGTGAAGTACCAAAGCTTTATAAAGTGTTAGAAGCTGCCAATTTTCCTGAAAGCAACTTACGCGTTGTCGGACTTAATAATGTTCGAGAATCTTATAAACAAGGACCAAATGGTGAAGAAAAAGACTTGAATATTCATCGAGTTCCAACCTTTATTGTATACAATAAAAGAGGAAAGGAAGTTGGACGTATTGTAGAACATCCTGTGGAAAGTTTGGAAGCCGATTTGTTGAAAATTTGTCGTGGAAAATCATACGAACATAAGTATCAAGTTGTTTCGCAATTGGATCATATTTTCACTAAAAAAGGCGCTTCTTACGTAACTGAAAATTTAGAAAAAGTGACTTCCAAACTACAGGCGTATTCAAAAAGTTTAAGTGAATTAAATACATATGGTTATGTGTTGCTTCGCGCGAAAGCGACATCAAAAGCGATTACCGTTTTTACTATAAATACAAAATTATTTCCAACAGATAAAAACTGTTATGATAGTTTGGCAGAAGCCTATTTTGTTGCAAAAAATTATGAAAAAGCAACGGAAAACTACCACAAAGTATTGGAGTTGGATGCGAATGATACAAATGCTAAGACAATGTTAGCCAAAATGCAGTGATACTAATTTCAACGCAAAGTTTGTTTAGAAAAGCAACGCTTCTCCATGTGAGATTTGGCGTTGCTTTTTGTGTTTAGACACTGGAGCACAAAAATTATTTTAACTTGAGTATGATAAAAAACAAAGTTAATTCTTTGTCTATTCTATCCGCAAATACTTATTTTTTTTTGAGCAAAATTGCTTTGTTCTTATTTAATAGTTATATTTAGATCATAACCAATTTAAAAATTTATAACCATGAAAGTAAAAAGCATCAAAAAGTTAGCATTAGCAAAAATGGCAATTGCACGTTTGGAGAGTTTAGATCAAATTAAAGGAAAAGGTCTCCGTCCGACAACCTCTGATGGACCAGCAGCTCCATGTTGCCAACACCATTAATAAAAGATTGTTTTAAGAACAATGTATATGAAAAAGCTTCTCGACGAGAAGCTTTTTTTATTGAAATGATGCAAAAATTTTATTGCTGTTTTTTACATTCTTCCTTTTTAAGATTAAATAAAACTCAAAACAAGATGTATATATTTTATTATTATTATTTTTAACTCTTTATCTTCTTTCATGAAAAGTCATAATTAAAAATGCCCTACCACAGTTTTTAACGTACTTTTCAAAAAAGAGCATTCCATTTTCTCAAAATCAAGTTTTTATGATACGAAAGGTAGTTACGTTTTGGAGTTATATTGTTTTCATAGTATTTGCTTCAAACACCTTTGCGCAAGAAATGCCCGAAAATGCATCTTCAAAAGAAATCTTAGAATTTATCATTCAACAGAAACATTCCAATCCTGATTTAGCCAAAAAATACACACAAATTCTGCTAGAAAAAAGTAGAAATACAAACGACACAGAAGGTGTTTTTAATGCACATTTTCAAAATGCACGCATTGCTACTATTGAAGGAAATTATTCGCTTGCTATTCACTATTGTGATTCCGCCATTGTAACTGCAAAGAAGTTAAATAATGACGTTTCGCTGGCAGAATCATATCTTACAAAAGGTACTGCAATTATAAATCTTGGCGATAATAAGAGAGCGTTGGCGAGTTACCTAAAAGCCTTAGACATTGCAAATCAACGAAACGATATTCAATTAAAAATTAAAGCAAAAGCCAATATTGCGAAGATAAAAAGGCGCATGGGATTTTTTGATGAAGCATTGGAAATTTACAAACACAATGCGCAATTAGCCGATCAATATCAATTTGAAGATCCATTGATTGCAATTAATTCATATATGGGCGTTGGCGGCACGTTTTTACGTTTACAACTACCCGATTCTACCTTGCATTATTCTAAAATTGGATTGCAAAAGAGTTTGGCTATTAACGACGATGAAGGTGTGAGTTATTTTTATATCGATTTTGGAATTGCCTATTTTATCAAAGGTGATTTTGAAGTAGCTATTGAATATTTAACCAAAGCAGAAAAGATTACAAAAGGACTCAATAATCAAAAACGATTAACAGAAATCTATTATTATATAGGAAAATCATATTACGAATTAAAATCTTATCAAAAAGCCGTTGAATTTCTTAAAAAAGTAGAAACTATTGTTGCTACAAAAAATACGGAAAAAGTAGATAGTTTCAATCCGCCAGAATTATTAGGAACGTATCGTACGTTGGCAAATTCGTATGAGCAACTTCAACAAAACGAATACTATTTAGCGTATACGCAAAAATATATAGAGTTAAATAAATACAACGAAACGAGACAAATTGAAGTTATTAAAGATTTATATGAAACGGTTCGCAAAGAAAATGATGATCTTTCTTCCTTGACATCTAAGTTGAGAAATAGATTGGTTTATGTAATTATGTTCACATTTTTTGTGTTAGGATTGTGTGGCTTTTTCTTGTTTAAATTCATCAAAGTTAGAAAACAAAATAAAGTCATTTTTGAAAAACTAGTTTCACAAATTGAAGCTAAAAAAGTACCAAAAAAGAAAGCTAATTTTACTATTGAAGATAAAAAAGTACAAGCCATTTTAGAGCGTTTGGATAAGTTAGAACAATCACTTTTTTATCTAAATAGTAATTGCACGCTACAAACAATTTCAAAAAAAGTAAAGACCAACACGACGTATTTATCTAAAATTATTACAACGTATAAGCAGAAAAAATTTTACGAATATATCAACGAATTACGTATTGAATATGTATTGAAACGGCTCAAAGAAGATTCAAAATTTCGCAACTATTCTATCAAGCATATTGCCGAAGAAATAGGATATAAGAGTACAAATTCGTTTACAAAATATTTTAAAGCGTATACAAAATTGTATCCTTCCTATTATATTAAGAATCTTGAGAATACATTAGGAAATGACACCTCAAATTAAATAATTTGAGGTTTACATAGTACACCATTATATGTTTTAGCTTTTGAATATGCTATCTTTCACATTATTCTAACTAAATAATCTTAATTTATGAAAGTAAAGCAGTTACAAAAATTGAAGCTTACAAAAGCAACTATCTCTCAAATTAATCAAAAAATTTCCATGCAACTTAAAGGCGGAACTCGCCAAGGAGATACGGGACTTGGAAATTCTGGAATGGCTACACAATGTGGAGACATTGTTTGTTATTAACAGTAATTATATCGTATAATTTTTCAAAAACCAGAAGTTTAGCTTCTGGTTTTTTTATGCTTCACTTTCTAATTTTCATATAATTTCTCTTACCTCAATTGCTACAATTTTTATGCTTCTTGCGTTAACAATCTTTTGAATGACGCAATTTCTAGTATACTTTTAAGAAACAAAAATCGCGAAATATTAGGGAATATTTGTAACCTATATAAGAAGTGAATTATTAAACAATCTTAAACTTTAAACCATGAAAAAACAACAAGCAAAATCACTGAAGTTAGTAAAAGCTTCCATTGCAAATTTGGAACCACAAACACAACAAGAAGTTATCGGTGGTAGAACAAGCCCTTGGACAGGTTGCGGAAGTATAGAATATTCTGTATGCGCTACTTCTTGTCACGCTCACTAAAAATTAACTTATTAACTTTATTAAACCAAAATTTATGAAAACTCAAAAAACAAAATCACTAAAATTAGTAAAGGCGTCAATTGCAAATTTAGATCCACAAACACAACAAGAAGTTGTTGGTGGACGCACACGCATTGGCGATTGTAATAGTAGAACATCAATGTGTGTTACATCTTGTCACGCACACTAAAATTTATTCATTAACCTCATTAAACCAAAACTTATGAAAACTCAAAAAACAAAATCATTAAAATTAGTAAAAGCATCAATTGCAAATTTAGATCCTAAAAAACAACACACAATAAATGGTGGAGGACGTTCATTCAGAACTATTTGCATCACTTCTTGTGTAGTACATTAATGAAAAAATTATTTAGGTAAAATAAAAGGACACTGAGACTCTCGAAGTGTCCTTTTTATATTCTATTCAAAATTTTTGCAGCTTGTGCTAACGTTTCTTCTGTTTTAGCAAAGCAGAAACGCAACAATTTATGATCTTCTTTATTCGTGTTAAACACAGAAAGCGGAATGGACGCAATTTTGTATTCGCGCGTTAATCTTTTGGCAAATTCGGTATCAAATTCGTCCGTAATATTTTCATAAGATAAAACCTGAAAATACGTTCCTTGTGATGGTTTCCACGTAAAACGAGAATCTTTAATTTCATTTAGAAAATAATCTCGCTTTCGCTGGAAAAATGCCGGAAGTCCCAAATAATTCTTTGGATTTTTTAAATACTTTCCAATTCCAATTTGCATCGGATGATTCACTGAAAACACATTGAATTGATGTACTTTTTTAAATTCGTGCATCAATGCTTTTGGCGCAACGCAATAGCCCATTTTCCAACCTGTATTATGAAATGTTTTCCCAAAAGAAGCTGTAATAAAAGCGCGTTCGGCAAGTTTCGGATATAAAGCCGCACTTTGATGTTGTGCGCCATCAAAAATGATGTGTTCGTAGACTTCATCACTCAATAATATAATGTTTGTATTTTCTAGAATTGACGACAATTCTAACATATCTGCTTTTGACAAAACCGTTCCGCTTGGATTGTGCGGCGTATTGATAATTAGCAACTTTGTTTTCGTCGTAATTTTACTTCGAACTTCATTCCAATCCACTGAAAATTCTTTTCCTTTCAGCTGAATCGGGATTACTTTTCCACCGTGAACCTCAACCGCTGGTGCGTAACAATCGTATGCTGGCGTAAATATGATGACTTCGTCAGTTGGTCGTACAAATGCACTTATAATGGTAAAAATAGCTTGTGTTGCGCCTGCTGTAACCGTAATTTCTGTTGCCGGATTGTAATCTCGTTGATACAATAATTCCATTTTTTCTGCAATTGCTTCGCGTAAAATTAACGCGCCTGGCATTGGCGCATATTGATTGTAATTTTCACGCAATGCTTGCTGAACAAGTTCAATCAATTTTGGATCAGAAGGAAAATTAGGAAATCCTTGAGAAAGATTAATTGCGTTTTCCTGTGCTGCTAATTGACTCATCACGGTAAAAATCGTGGTTTCTATGTTTGGAAGTTTGGAAATGTGGTTCATGATTGTCTGTTGTCTATTGTCTGTTGTCTGTTGTCTGTTGTCTGTTGTCTGTTGTCTGTTGAAAATTAAGCATAATAAATTAAAGCGTCAATATTGAACAAAAAGTGCATTTCTGTATGTCTAGTGAGATGCTGAATCAAGTTCAGCATGACGAAATCCATTCAAAACATCTTACAACAATATTCTTGACTCTTTTATCTATTTAAAAATTCTCCAGAATTTCTTCTAAATTTTCAATAATCGGATCTACGTCTTTGTTGTTTTTTTGTTGCTTTTTTCGAACGATGATAAATCCAACAATTAACAGCCAACTATATGTCATTCCGTATGCTATCAACTTAAATTGCAACGTTGCTTCATGCAAAACATCTTGAAAATAAATCGTCATTCCAATAGCTAATAATACCAAATAAACTGGCATAAAAAAATTGGTAATCCACTTGAAATATTTTAGTTTTTTCAGCATTTTCGTCGCGAATGATTTCATGTTTTCCGAAATATCATTCGGCGTACGCCAAAATAATACGCGATACCACATCATTGCTAAAGTCACAGTTAATAGAATGAACATAAATGTTAATGCTAAATAGAAATTATCCGAACGTTCTTTGAGCGGATTTGCCTTCCATAACCAACCAAAAACTACAAATATTACTGCAAAAGAAATACTCATTAATACGTTTCCAAACACAATTTTGCGTTGTAGTTTTTTGAGCTTTCCAAATAATGAATCGCTCACATCTTTTCGTTCAATTTCTTTAGAAGAAACTGAGTTCCAATCGTTTTGTAAATCGTTGAAATCATTCATTATTGTATATTTTTAAAAGTCGTTTTTTGATTCTACTAATACGAACACCAACATTGTTGGCTTCGATTCCGATGATGTCTGCAATTTCTTTGTAACTCAGTTCTTCTAAAACTAAACTGATAATTAACCGCTCGTCTTTTTTGAGTTTTTGTACACATTGCATGAGTTTATTCACACGATTTTCTTGCGATTGCCGTTCTGTATCAATGGCTGCTTCAAACGTATCGGGCAATTCATTATTAAAAAGTGACAGGTGTTTTTTAGTATTTCTGTTGAACGTAATTGTTGTATTTAGCGTAACTCTGTACAACCAAGTTGTTAGTTTTGAATTTCCTTTGAAATTTTTGAGTCCATTCCATACGTTGATTAATACTTCTTGATACAAATCATCTACCAATTCTTTTTCATAGAGATATGCAAAGCAAATTCGGTAGATTTTGTCTTTGTGATGTGTGATGATTTCTTTGAAATAATCTTCTCGCATGCGCGTGTTTTACATTTTATATAAATTAGAAATAACTGATAAAATCATTGATTACATTTAATTTATTTGATCTTTCTTATTTTTTGCTTGCCCAAAGAAAAGAAACAAAAGAAAAGGCATTTTTCTGGCAGGTATTTTTAGTTTTCTCTTCGGAAAACTAAAACCGAAAAACTTTTGCTAAATTTTCTCCAAGGCTTCGAAAATTTTTAACGCAAAACCTTTTCTATACTTCAGAAAAAAAATTCACTGTTAATTTTACAATCATTCGTTGATAAAATTAGAAACTTCCTTGTAAAATTCCGTTGGATTATCGAGCATGATAAAATGTTCTGCTTTGTCTATAATTTTTACTGTGCACGAACTACAATTTTCATATTGTTTTTGATACATTTTCAACTTATCGGCACGTGTAAAGTTAGGAAATTGTGGAATAGGTTTGTTCCAGTTTGTCAAAACTAATGTTGGCGTTTTTATGTGTTGAATGTCATCACGAATGTCTGTACTTAACATTTCAAATACTGTAAATCCAAGTGTTCTACGGTCTGACTTTGCTGCGTCATTTACTACAAATTCAAGATTTTCTTTGTTGCGCATCATTCCATTAATTGATTGTTTTAGCGTATTTCTCAACGTTAAACTGTCCATTGGCATGTACATTTCTTTCATCATTCCATAGGAAGATTTTACAACTTCTACTGTGACTGCATCATTGTAAGAACCAGCCAAAAACGGTAAACTATCTACAATGATAATTTTTGAAACTAGATTTTGATCTTCAATTGCGATTAATAAACTTGTAAATCCGCCAATACTGTGACCAATTAAAATGCTGTTTTTGGTTTTATGCTTTTTGATATATCCGATTAATTCTGTTTTGACTTCTTGCAGAATGTTCTCCGAAGCAATTGGTTTCACGCCACCATAACCTGCCAATGTAATGACATGAATTTCGTAGTTGTCTTTGTATGTTTTAACGGTTTCATTCCAAACATTTCCCGAACAAGATAATCCAGGAATTAAGAACATGGTGTCGCCTTTTCCATGAACGGAAACTTCAAAAGCAGGTGTTTTTTGGGTTTCTTGTCCGAGTAGATTCGCGAAAGCAAAAAGAAATAATAGAATTGAAAGTTTAGTTTTCATCGTTTGTGATTTTGTATTTCTCTTTTAGTACACTTCCGTGAGATTTATTACAGGTTGAAACTAAATAATTGAAAAATTAAATGATTGAAAAATTGAAAAAAACCAATGCAAGAAGTTTATAAGTAAGCAGATTTCTTTTCGATTTCGTTCAATATTGGGTTTGTTCTCGATACATTTTATATACAAGTAATTCTTCCGTTTCGTTTGGCAATTTTGTTGTTCCTGTAAGTTTTAAACCAAGCTTTTCCAATAGTTTTTGAGACGACGTATTATTTTTTGATGTAATGGCACTTATTGCGTTAACTCCAAATTCATTGAATGCTACATTTTTAATTTTATTGGCAGCTTCAAAAGCAAATCCTTTTCTTTCATATTCGGGCAAAAAAGCAAAACCAATATCAATTCCTTCTAATCCTTCTCGGTCATATAATCCACAAGTTCCAATTTTTACGTTGTCTATTTTTCGTGTAAGCGTATAGTTTGAAAATCCAAGTCTTTCCAATTGAGGACGCATTTTAGTTACGATATAATCTTTTGCAGCTTCAACAGATCTAATATTTCTGTCGCCTATATTTTCAATCCATTTTGGAGAATTGATTAATTCAAAGATAAATTCAGCATCTTCAACTGAAGTTGGTTTTATGAAAAGTCTTTCTGTTTCAAAATTTTTATATGCTTCCATTTTATTTTATTTATTGAAAAATTAAATGATTGAAAAATTGAAAAAAATAAAGATTGCTTCACTATCGTTCGCAATGACGTTTCAAATAAAAAATCTAAAAATCCAACTTTCTAAGTCAGTCTAAAAAGTCTATTCCACAATTTCCATCTTCTTCAATAAGAATGAAGCATTCATGTTGGAACAGATTCCTTTTTTGAGTTGATAGCCGAAAAATAGTTCGTCATCAATGATTTCTGCATCGAAGAAATAGTTTTTGACTTGATCAATTTCTTTGTCAAGTTCGCACAAACTTAAGTCGTGTGTTGCAATGATTCCTGCTGCATTTTGTGACGCGAGTTTTTGCACAATTTTTTTAGAACCCATTGCTTTATCATGACTATTTGTTCCTTTGAGAATTTCATCAAGAATGATAAAATACGTATCGTCCTTGATTTGATCTACAATCATTTTTAAGCGTTGCAATTCCGAAAAGAAATACGAAGCGCCTTCCGCCAACGAATCCGTTGTACGCATGCTTGTAATGAGTTTTATAGGCGAATAGTTTGCGTTTTCTGCACAGATTGGCAAACCTGTGTTTGACATGACAATACTTAACGAAACCGTTCGGAGAAATGTACTTTTTCCTGCCATGTTTGCGCCTGTAATTATGAAAAATTCTGAGTTTCCGATGTTGAAATCGTTGTCAATTCTGTTTTTTGTTCGCAGTAATGGATGTCCTAATTGTTTGGCGTCTAAAACCTGGTTTCCGTTTTTCGTAATTGTTGGATACACAAATTTTGGATGATTGAACGCAAAGTTTCCTAAACTGTTGTACGCATCAAAAAAGGTAACCACATCAAACCATTGCGCTACTTTTTGGCTGTGTTTGTCAATCCAGATTTCTATTTGATATGATTTTGAAATGTCCCACAATAAAAGTCCATTTAAGAAGATTGCCACCAAGATATTATTTCTGTTATCTAAGGCATCTATTCGTTTTGAAAATTCTCTAACAAGTGTGGACGCTTTTTGTACATCGCTGTGAATGTTTCGTTGTTTTTCTAACAAGCCTTTTGACGTAAATATTGCTTCTTCAATACGATTTAAGAGTTGTCCGTATTGCTGAAATGTATCTTTCGCTTTGCTTGTATGAAACGATAATTTGTTGATGTTTTTTAGAAATTTTCCTGTGATTCCCAAACCAATTCCTATCCAAAGTAAGAGATAGAGAAATGAAATTATTCCCATAAATGATAATATGACGACTGCAATTGATAACAACGAAAAAATAATTGGTATATACCGCATGATTTTTGGAATGAAACTTTTGTAATCGCTTAACCAATCTGTGATATTTTTTGAAGTCGTTTCTACTTTTATGAGTAATGCAATTGCTGAGAAATGTTGTCGCCAATCTGCTTTTTCAGCCAATTCTTGGATTGCTTTTTGTCGTGTTGAAATGTCTGAAATATTGTTACTCGCTAATAATTTAGCCAATTCATTTTTTCCTTCGCGCGTTGTTGCTCTGTTTAGATATTGAAAGAATGAAGCTTTTCCAAATAGATCAATGTCGTAACTGAAATAGTGTTCTGTGTTTAAGAATTCTTCGCCTGTTGGCAATTTAGAAAGATCGCCATTGAGCACATCAATTTCTACCTGATTGCATTCAATTAACGCTTTTAGTTTGTTACGTTGATAGACTAAATCCGCATGACGAAAGACTAAGTATAGAAAGCTTCCCATTCCGACAATTGATGAAATGATGACATAATTCCATTGTCCAAAGAAGAGATATATCGCGAAAGCAATACTTAAAAAAACAACAAAACGTACAATACTTGATTGATTGAGTTTTCGTCGTTGAATTTTTAATTCCGCTTCAAATTTTGCTTTTTGTGAAGTATAGAAAGTAATCGGTTGTTGCATGATAGGTTTCTGAGAAATATCTCGCCAAGAAACAAAAAATTATAATTTATATGTGAAGATTGGCGCTGATTGTTATCAATTTTAACGTTTTAGCGAACTTATAATTGCTGATTGTCCACTTCTTTGAAGAACGAAATGATGGTTTGTACCGCATTTGTATAAAACGTTGGATGAATGTTTTCGAAATCGTCCGTTGGTTTGTGATAATCTTTGTGATCTTCTACACCAAAGTAAATGAATGGAATTTTTGCTGTGTGAAATCCTGCGTGATCGCTGGAATATGTCCATTCTTTGTGACCAATTAGTAAGGTTACTTCTCCACTTTTTTCAAGGTTTTCAATAATTGGTTTGTATTGTGAATAGTATTGTGGACCAACTGCATAGAGTTCTTTTTTATCACTACGACTTATCATGTCCATGTTGATGTTAAGCTTTAATTGTTCTTTTGGAACGATGGAATTTTCTATATAGTAATACGAACCTAACAATCCTTTTTCTTCCGCATCAAAAGCGATTAATAGTACAGAATGCTTTGGTGGATATTTCTGAAGGTATTCGGCGAAAGCCAATAACGCACTTATTCCAGAAGCATCATCATCAGCGCCATTATACACTTTCCCATTTTTGATTCCTTCATGATCGTAATGTGCTGTGATTACAATGTATTCAGCTGCTTTTTCGCTTCCTTTTATGTAGCCAATTATATTTTCTCCTTGTGTAGCTTTTAATTTTTTAGGTAATGGAAATACTTGTTCAAAGCTTTCTCCTAACGGTTTTACGTTTAGTTTTTTGAATTCACCAATGATATAGTTTTTTGCTTTTGTAGCGCCAAGCGTTCCTGTTTCTCTTCCTTGATATATATCTGAAGATAATTCTTTTACGTGCTTTAATAAATTGATTTCATTGAAGTCATACGCAATCGTTTCTGTTTGATTGGTTTCTGTGTTTTCGGGCTTGGTTTCTTGTTTACAGCTTATTAAAAGTAAGAGTATTATAAAGTTACTTATGATATATTTCATGGGATTATTTTTGATCAATTTAATTAAAAAATCCCAAGCAATTTGCTCAGGATTTTAAGTGTAATTTTATAAATGTAACCCTTTTATGCATTTTGATAAAATTCGTCAATTCGAGTGAATTTTACGATTGAAAATGAGTAAAATTTGTATCGAGCATAGCAATTTTTTACACTAAACAGGTTCTCGATATTTCGACCAAGCTCAACACAAGTAAAATTTTTCGTGCCTCAAAATCACTCGAACTGACGCTTTATTATACTTTTGAATTAAAATGCACAACGGGTAAATGTATGTTATCCTTTGAAAGATGCTGACAAGTATTCACGATTCATACGTGCAATATTTTCAAGCGAAATTCCTTTCGGGCATTCTACTTCGCAAGCTCCAGTGTTGGTACAGTTTCCGAATCCTTCGTCGTCCATCTGTTTTACCATATTTAATACACGATCTGTTGCTTCTACTTGTCCTTGTGGCAATAATGCAAATTGCGATACTTTTGCCGAAACGAATAACATTGCACTAGAGTTTTTACAACTTGCTACACAAGCTCCACAACCAATACATGTTGCGGCATCAAAAGCCGTATCTGCATCGTGTTTGTTTACAGGAGTTGCATTGGCATCAATGGTATTCCCAGAGGTATTTACAGAAATAAATCCTCCCGCATGCTGAATACGATCAAAAGAGCCTCTATCTACAATTAAATCTTTGATTACTGGAAATGCTTTTGCTCTGAATGGCTCTATGTAAATAGTATCGCCATCTTTAAACATACGCATGTGTAATTGACATGTAGTAACTCCACGATCTGGTCCATGCGCTTCTCCATTGATATAAAGTGAACATGATCCGCAGATTCCTTCACGACAATCGTGATCGAACGCTACTGGTTCTTCGCCTCCATTGTTTATGAGTTGTTCGTTTAAAACATCTAACATTTCAAGGAAAGACATATCAGGAGAAATATCATTGACTTTGTAATCAACCATTTTTCCTTTATCGTTAGCGTTTTTTTGACGCCAAATTTTTAACGTTAAATTCATAGCTTTGCTATTTTTAAGTTATATGTTCTTGAAAAGGAGAATTACTTAACACAATACCTTCTTTTCCTATTAGCTTTATTAAATCTCTGTACTCTTTATAAGTATTTAACCTTTTTGGTTTTGTACCTCTTGTTGTAATTATTCTTGCATTTACAGAACTATTATTGAGATGTTTTACTAAATTATTAATTGAAATCAATACTTGCCTTAATCCTTTTTGAACATTAGAACCTTTTAGTTCTATAAAGTATAATTTTTGATTTGCATTTAATAAATAATCACATCTTGTTTCAATATTACTTGGTTTGTAAATACAACCATCTACTTTATATATTAATATACTTTCGTTGGTTCTGTTTATTGCTCTATAAATACTTTTCTTTTCTCTTAAAACAATGTTTCTATCTGTAACTGTTTCTTTGCAATTGTCAATTATTTCTTTATTCATCTGAAATGCTTTTCATTTCGATGTTCAACAATTCATCAAATTCACTATTAATAGTTTCTGATACATTATCTAAATCATCTAAGTTGATTAAGCATTCTTTAACATCTACTAAATCTTTAGCTTGCCCATTGTTTAAAAAGTAGACAGAAATATCATTTACATCAATCCATGCTTTTTTTGAAATGATTTCATTTACTTCTTTTTCAAACTTTCCATTATCTGTTGTACCAACTTTATGTGCATAAATCAAGTTACTTAATGTTGTTAAGATGTATGGACTATGCGTTGGTAAAATGAATTTATTATTAGACTGATTAATTGATTCTATAAAGAATTCAACTAATTTTTTTTGCGTTTTGGGAAATAGATTAAGCTCAGGTTCTTCAACTGTGATTGTTCTTTTTCGTTTTTCAATTTCACTGTAATACTTTATAGCTAAGAAAGTTGGTATAGTGGATTGATAACCGCTTGCGCCAGTATGTAAATAATGAAAATCATTAGTGTCTATCTTTTTTACTTTACTTAATCCATTTTCATTTCTAAAAATTAAGCTTAAAGGTTTAATTTCTATGTCTGTCCGATACTCTCTTACTATTCTATTAATTTTAGCTAGTTCATCTAATATTGCAGTTGACAGAAGTGAGTCTTTACTAACTGATACGGACTGAAAACCTCGTTCTGCAGGAATGAATAGCGGGTTATCCATTACCTTTTTTACATTTAATCTATAAAAATTCTCGTTTGGAGTCCATCCACTTGCATAAAAAATTTCAGTTTCTGACACTTTATCACTTACTTCTTCATCTTTTTTGAGGCTTTCTAGCTCATTTAAAAGTTTCGTGAAATTAGTTGAGTTTGAATGTATTCTTGTTTCTGTTTGATAGTATTCTTTTTTAAGATCATCTGTTGTAGTTACAGTTTCAAACTCTGTAATTAATTTATTTTTAAATTCGAATGTATACAATTCATTTTCATAAAAAAATTCAGATGCATCTTGAAGATACTCATCAATTCCCCAATCTTTTAATCCTTTATAAAATTGTTCGTTGTTATGAAAGATATGTTGACTTTCAATATCTATTGAATAATTTACTATATAAGAAAAATACCTACAAATACTCAACACCTTAGCAATGGTACTTTTTCCTGTAGCTTGCTCACCAATAAGCACATTGATTTTTCCTAAATCTAAATCAACAGATTTAATAGGACCAAAGTTTTTAATGATAAGCTTCTCTTTCATCTTTGTAGATTACGAGTATTGAGCCGTTGAATTCACAACAATTTTTTATTGATTTAACTTAGGCTGTTGTGTCCCACCAATTTGAGAAATGTCCAAACCTGCTTGTTCAAAATCAATATCTATACCACCTGTTTTTCTTAAAACGAAATTTAAAATTGCACATGCAATAAGCGTTATAATGAAAACTATTATTCCAGCAAAAATTACCATAAGTATTATTGCAAAAAGTCCTCCGCCTAATACTGCAGCTCCTGCTGACAGATCAGAAGCTCCACCAACTAATGATAATAATAGTATTATTGGCACATAGATAATCAGTAAAAGTATAAGGTATACTATTGTTGCTACTACTGCATATTTTACAGGATCGATTCTTTTTAATTTTAATTTTACAAGATTGTTCATCGTATTTTTAGTTTTAGTTAGTTGAATATGTTATTTATAACTTCTTTGTTTTAATTCAATATCCTTGAATTCTAATTCTTCTTTGTGCAATACTGCATCACTAGGTTCTCCTTTGTATTCCCAAGCAGATACATACGCAAAGTCTTTATCGTTACGTTTTGCTTCTCCTTTTTGTTCTCCATCTAGTTCTACGGATTCTTCTCTGAAGTGACCTCCACAAGATTCTTCTCTTTGTAAAGCATCTTTAGCAAATAATTCTCCTAATTCTAAGAAATCTGCTACACGACCAGCTTTTGCTAATTCTTCGTTGTATTCTTCGTTTGTTCCAGGAACTTTCACTTCTTTCCAGAATTGCTCACGAAGTGCTTTTATTTCAGCAATAGCTTCTGTTAATCCTTGTGCATTACGAGACATTCCAACTTTATTCCACATGATTTTCCCTAATTTCTTATGGAAATAATCTACAGAATGTTTTCCTTCATTGGTAACAAAAAAGTTTAGTTTCTCTTTTACTTCTTTTTCAGCTTCTTCAAATTCTTTTGAATCTGTTGAAATTGTTCCTGTACGAATATCATCGGATAAATAATCACCAATTGTATATGGCAATACGAAATATCCATCTGCCAAACCTTGCATTAAAGCAGAAGCTCCTAATCGGTTTGCACCGTGATCGGAGAAGTTTGCTTCACCAATACAATATAAACCAGGAACGGTTGTCATTAGGTTATAATCCACCCAAATTCCACCCATTGTATAGTGAACCGCTGGATAAATCATCATTGGTGTATTGTATGGATCTTGATCTACGATCTTCTCATACATTTGGAATAAGTTTCCGTATTTATTTTTTACGACTTCTTGTCCTAATTTTTTAACTAAAGCTGCATCATTTTCATCCAATCCTTTTACATGCGCAGTTTCTTTTCCGTAGCGTTGTATTGCGGAAGCAAAATCTAAAAATACTGCTTCACCAGTTGCATTAACTCCGTAACCAGCATCGCAACGTTCTTTTGCTGCACGAGATGCTACATCACGAGGAACTAAGTTTCCAAAGGCTGGATAACGACGTTCTAGGTAATAATCTCTATCTGCTTCTGCTAAATCTTTAGGTTTTAAAGTTCCTGCTTTTATAGCTTCCACATCTTTCATGTGTTTTGGAACCCAAATACGTCCATCATTCCGTAAAGACTCAGACATCAATGTTAATTTAGATTGATGATCTCCCGAAACAGGAATACATGTTGGGTGAATTTGTGTGTAACAAGGATTTGCAAAGTATGCGCCACGTTTGTGTGCTTTCCAAGCTGCTGTTACATTACTTCCCATTGCGTTTGTGGATAAGAAGAATACGTTACCATAACCACCAGTTCCAAGAACTACAGCATGTGCCGAATGACGTTCAACTTCTCCAGTAATAAGGTTACGTGTTATAATTCCACGCGCTTTTCCATCAACCTTAACAACGTCTAACATTTCATGACGATTGTACATTTTGATTTTACCACGACCAATTTGACGGTTCATAGCAGAATACGCTCCAAGTAATAATTGTTGTCCTGTTTGTCCTGCGGCATAAAATGTTCTGGATACCAAAACGCCACCAAACGAACGGTTATCTAACAAGCCTCCATAATCACGTGCAAAAGGAACTCCTTGTGCTACACATTGGTCAATGATGTTTGCAGAAACCTCAGCCAAACGATATACATTAGCTTCTCGCGAACGATAATCGCCACCTTTTACGGTATCATAAAATAATCTATATGTTGAATCTCCGTCTCCTTGATAATTTTTTGCAGCGTTGATTCCTCCTTGTGCTGCAATTGAGTGCGCACGACGCGGAGAATCTTGAAAACAGAATGCTTTTACATTATATCCAAGCTCTGCTAAAGTAGCTGCTGCAGAACCACCTGCCAATCCAGTTCCAACAACGATAATATCAATATTACGTTTGTTTGCTGGGTTTACTAAGTCAATGTGATTTTTATAATTAGTCCATTTGTCTGCAATTGGACCTTTTGGTGTTTTAGAATCTAAAGCCATAGTTCTGATATTTTTTAGTGAGTTCCAGTGAAGTGATGAAATAATGCAATAAAGATGAATCCTGCCGGAATTCCGATTGCATATACTTTACTAACTCCTTTTAATGCTTTGGTATATTTGTTATTTGCTCCAACTGATTGAAATGCTGAACCAAATCCGTGTAATAAGTGTAATGCTAAGAATATAAATCCAACACAGTATAAAGCAACTCTCCAAATTGGTTCAAATTTATGAACTAATTCTTCATGATATCTAAATCCGCTATCTGCAACATCTGGATTGATTAATCCTGACATGTCGCCTTTAATAAATTTGACATTCAATTCTGGAATCCAAAAATCTATAAAGTGAATGACCAAGAATACAAGGATAAAACCTCCACTCCAAATCATGTTTCTACTTGTCCAAGAAGAATTTGCGCTTCCGTTGTTTTTCGCATAACTCACTTCTCGTGCGTTTCTATTTTTGATTTCTAACACAAAACCCATCACAAAGTGAAAAATTACACCCAAAATTAAAACGGGTTGCAACAAGTATTGTACTGCCCAAAATGTTCCCATAAAGTGTGACGCTTCATTGAAAGCGCTTGGACTAAATACAGAAAGAATATTGATTGCAAAGTGTTGTAAGATGAAAAACATTAGGAAGAGTGCTGAAAGTGCCATGGCAAACTTTCTTCCAATCGAAGAATTTAAAATTCCGCTCATTATAATTTTGATTAATTATTTGTCATACAAATATACAGCTACGTTAGAAGCTCTACAAATTTTAGGTATTCTTTTGAAGTATATTTAGAATCGATTTAATTAAAAATTGAATCTAGGATTAACAATAGAATTGTAGATTGATCCAAAGGAGTAACTGAAGCCAATGGAAACCCAATAGTTGTATCCTGATTGTAGTTGTTGTTGTTGAAGTAATAGCTCTTCAAGTGATACATCGCCACCTGGTAGATTGATTTGGTTTCTAGTAATTCTATAATTTCCGCCAATATTAACATTGAATCCTTTAAATACTCTAACATTAGCGCCCACATAAAAGCCTAGAGAATTTAGTGTCGTGTCATGCAAGTACTGATTAAAAGATACTTCTCCATTTATATTTCCCCATTCTTGACGAATACTTCCACCTAATAATAACGAATGCTCAAATACGAGTTCTTTGTCCTCGCCAAAAACAGAGCGTTCTATATAATCGTTAAAAACCAATCCATTTCGATACGATAGAATGAGTTGTTTTTTTGCAGATTGTTCATACTTAAAGAAATTATACTCTATTGCAGGTCGCAATCGCCAAAACAACTTATAATTTCGATAAGTTGAAGTTCCAATACTTCCAAAAATACCATAAGACCAGTGACTATTAATACTCAAAACATCACTTACATTTAATGATTTACTGTTGTTAACTGCTACAATATCAGACCCGTCAAAAGTAAAGGTCGATTTGTTTTCGCCAAAACTCGCTCTCAATGAAAATTTATTTTTCTCCGTGACTCTTTTGGCAGAAACATTGAAATTTAAATTGCTAGATTTATTGGTTTCTTCACCATTAAAATTACCATTTGCACCCAATCGAAATACCCAAAAGTTCCAAGCGTCTTTTTCAACAACTTCTGGTTCGTTTTCTGCGCTAGGAACCGTAACTGTTACACCAGCTAAGTTTCCATTTTCTATCCAATACCGAACAAGACCAATTTTTATATGTTTTAGAATTTCATTTCGGACGTTATCACTCGTCATGTCTGTATTAGTAGAAAATTTCAACTTATAGTTTATTTTTTCAAACTGATTTTTACCAATAAAATCAATTTCATATAAACGTCCACCACTTCCGTTTGCCTGTATTAAAAAGAATAAATGAACATCGCTAAGACCTTGATCTCTTACAAACTGAACATTGCTAAGATTTTGTTTAATGTATGTGTGATCGCATCTATTACAATCGAGAAAAATTTTGAGATTATCATTTAACTTTTCCTGCGAAACAGCAAGAGAAGAAATGAGCATTAGTGCAACTAATAATATAGACTTTGGCATAATGTAGTTTCGTTTAATTTGCAAATATAAATCATTGAATGAAATCCCTAGAAAGAACTTAATTTATTTCAAAAGACCTTAAAGGAAATGTAAACTTTATTTATTGGTAAAACTAAGTTCATCTCAGCTAACTACTGTGAAAAAAATGTAAAAGAAGTGTCAATCATTGTGAAAAATCAAGCAATTACAGTATTTTAATACAAGATGCGTTTTTAAACTAAGAAAGTTTACTTATTTTTAAGAATTATTACTTCAACCTGCACCAATGAATATTTATATTCTTTCCATCAACGCTCGAATTTATTCCACGAATAGACTCTATCACGAAGCCGCAAAAAAAGGACATCATGTCCGCATTATAGATCATACAAAATGTGCTGTAATTCTTGGTGATGAAGCCAAATCACAAATTTATGCAGGTCCCGAAAACATTACAAACGGCGTAGATGCTATTATTCCGCGTATTGGAACTTCCGTGACACAACATGGCGCGGCAATTGCGAAACAGTTTGAAATGAATGGCGCATTTACAACGGCAAAATCGGCAGGAATTATTCGTTCTCGAAACAAATTGCGCACGATGCAACTATTGGCTCAAAAGCGCATTCCGATTCCGAAAACGTTGTTTGCAAAAGATACTTCAAACATTAAACAACATATAGAATTGCTTGGTGGCGCGCCAATAATAATTAAACTACAAGAAGGAACGCAAGGATTGGGCGTGATGATTGCCGAAAGTGAAAAATCTGCAAAATCGATCATTGAATCGTTGTATACTATGAATGTGAATATTATTCTGCAAGAATTTATTGAAGAAGCCAACGGACAAGATATTCGCGTGTATATTGTTGGGAATAAAATTGTGGCTTCCATGATGCGAAGTAGTACAGATGAAGATTTTAGAAGCAATGTGCATCGCGGCGGAAAAACGGAATCGGTAACGCTGACAGGTTATGAAAAGAAGATTGCCCTTCAAACAGCAAAAGTACTTGATTTGCCTGTTTGCGGCGTAGATATTATTCGTTCCAAACGTGGACCTTTGGTGATTGAGGCCAATTCGTCTGCGGGATTAGAAGGAATTGAATCGCATACAAAAGTGAATATTGCTGGAGAAATTATTAAATACTTAGAAAAGAATGTTCGAAAATTCGGAAAATAAAATTATTACAATAAACGGAGAAACGGTAAAACCTGGCGAAGCGAAATGGATTAAAATTCCGATTGATCGCTTGCCAACAGGAACACTTATTGAAATCCCAATTTATGTTTGTAACGCTGAAAAACCAGGTCCGACGCTATTAGTGCAAGGTGGTTTGCATGGCGATGAAATAAATGGTGTGGAAATTATCAGAAGAATGTTATTTGAAGGCTGTTATAAAATAAAAAGTGGTGCTGTGATTGTGTTACCATTATTAAATGTTTTTGGATTTATTCATTTTTCACGACAAGTACCTGACGGAAAAGATGTAAATAGAAGTTTTCCTGGTGTAAATAGAGGTTCGCTTGCCACAAGAATTGCGTATCATGTAACGAATGAAATTTTGCCACAAATCGATTTTGGAATTGATTTACATACTGGTGGCTCGCAACGAAATAACCATCCGCAAATTCGTTTCACAGAAAAAATGCCTGAAAGTAAAAAGCTTGCCGAAATTTTTAATGCGCCAATTTATTTTGCAACTTCATTGATTGAGAAATCGTTTCGAGAAACAGCATTTAATATGAATATTCCGATTATTGTGTATGAAGGTGGCGAAAGTATGCGTTTTGACGAATACGCCATTAAAGAAGGTGTGCAAGGTATTTTGAATGTCATGAAATTTATGAAAATGATTGACAAAATTGATCCAATATTAATTGAACGAAAAGAAACACATTTACTCACTTCACATAGATGGTTGCGCGCACCAACCGCAGGAATGTTTGTCCCGCAAGTACTCAACGGATGCTCTATTAAAAAAGGCGATGTCTTAGGTTTGGTAACGAATCCGTTTGCTACGTATCACAAAGAAGTGAAAGCGCCATATGATGGTTTTGTGTTTTGCATTAATCACCAAGCGGTTGTGAATCAAGGGAATGCTTTGTTTCATATCGGTAAGTAACGAAGTTACTTACCGATGCTGAACTTGATTCAGTATCTTATTTTAGACTTCTTAGACGCGCTGCGCTTTTAGTATCGCTGTCGCTCTTAGTATTTTGGTAGAGGAATTTAGATACTTTCGTCATTGCGAGAACTTTTTTCAAGTTCGCGGCAATCTGTTTGTTGGGTAAACTGTTCGTAATTCCGTGCTTAACAAACAATCCATTTATTCTTTTGAAACGTCATTGCGAGAACTTTTTTCAAGTTCGCGGCAATCTGTTTGTTGGATGAACTGTTTGTCATGCCGAATTGGTTACTGAACTTATTGAAGTACAATATCTTATCATTTAATATCCAAACGAAGTCGAAATACGTCATGCTGAACTTGATTCAGCATCTCACTCACTGTTATGTGATCTTGAACTAAATTCAGAATGACGTTGTGTTGTTTTTTAGTCACGAATTTTTAGTATTTCCAATCTAACAATTCATTTTTCTCTGCTTCGGAATCGTTTTTTTCTAGTTCTTTTAATTTAGATAAACATTCATAATATTTTAAACTACGCCTAGAGTTAGAGTTTCCAATAACATCATTAACAAACTTAAAGTTTTCTTCTTTATTCAAAACATTTGATCTTTTATCGTCTAAAGTATATATATTACCTTCTCTTATTTTACAAATCGTAGAAATATATTCAGTAGAAAAATGTTTTCGTGTCAAGTTAGGGTAAACTTCATTTATCAACCTTAATATCACTGCCAAGTATATGTTATATGTAATAACTGTAAAAATATATCTGTTTGGATTTTGTGATTTATAAAGTTGTGCTGATTGATCTTCTGTGAATGAATTCAATTTATTTGTTTTTTTCACGTATTTACGATATACATCAGAAGCACCTTTTTTATAATCACTAGCTTTTGATATCATTATAACTATTGACTCTTTTGCAAAGGTTTTTTCGATTCTTTCTATTTTATGTTCTTCTTTGGATAAATAATTATAATGATCATGATCATGTATAAATTTTTTAAATTCAATTAAAAGCAATTTCAATATTGTATGCTCAAAACCTTTTCGATCCAATTCAAAATAGAGTAACAATACATTGTAAAAACGTTGGTTTTGTTCATCATGAAAGATTTTTATTAATATATCAATTCTACTCTCTTTAGCATCAATCCAAATAAACTTCGCAGCAAAATAATCTTGTAATGATTTATGTGCCCATTTATAATTATTCCCTTCTTTTTTAAACAATGGAACGGTTTTTAATAAGTCCTTTAAATAATCACTCGCTTTAAATTTTAAATCTGTGGTTTGCCTTTTCGCTTTTTCTATAAATTGAATGATACTATTTTTATCATATTCAATTTTATTAGCTTTTGACGTAAAAAAACCTATATATCTTAACACACGTTCAAAATCATCTGTATGCAATTTGCTGTATTTTTCTCTTTTCAGATAGCCTACTTTTGATAAATCATGTGCCTCAAATAGTGCGTCATAAACTTTTTGATAGAACTGAGTTTTCTTTACAGGAATATCCTTTTTATATTCATAGGATTTATACAACAAAGAAACCAAGAAAGGGTTACTAAGATATTCTTGTAATGAATCATCACTTTCTTCTAGCTGTTCGATCAAACTTTCTGCTATTTTATTGTGTCCATACGTATCATATTTTTCTAAAAGCTCATACGCTTCTTCATTCTTGAGTGGATTTACATGAAATTTTTGAAAATCGCCAAAGGAAGTCAACGAATCTTCAGGTCTTGATGTAATTAAGAAATAGTTGTCTCCAGCTTTTTCTATAAAACGATGTAATTCTTTTATGGTAAAATCTCTATCGTCCAACGCAATTTCATCATAGCCATCAAACAGAAATATAAAATTACCTTCATTTATTAATTTTAACAGTATGTCTTGACTTAGTTTTTTTCCAATAGGAGACATTTGGTTTTGTATTTCCTTTAAAATACTATTCTTCTTTTTTATTTGACTTAATTCAATTAATACAGGAATTCCTGCTTTTTGCTCAATAATAGACTGAAACAGCTTTTTCGTAATAGTAGATTTTCCCATTCCTGCGGTATCTTCTATGATAACTCTCGCATAATTAGGTAATAATTCTTTTGGATAACTATCAATTTTTATTGCAATGTTTTCCCCAATAACTCCTTCCCAACAACTTATAGTCAATGGTTGGTATAATATTTCTAATGCTGTTTGCATGTTTGGAAACACCAATGTATCAATAGTCAAAAACTTAGTGTAACGTTGTGTTAAGTATAAATTTAATTGTTCTTCAACACTTTCTTTCTTAACACTTATTTTAGGGTTTTTTTTGAATACAGCTTGTATTTTAGGTAATACCAAATCTTTTACAATAGGATATACTAAGTTAGCAATAAGTAATTCTTGGGAAGTGTCCATGTTTTTTATCGTTTTCTACAACTCTAAATTTAAGACAAAGATTACAACTATACAATGCGGTTTTCCGTAAAGGGTATTTTTTAGCTTCATATGTGAAGTTATACTTCGACTCCGCTTAGTGTAAAGTTTCGAATCTTTTACTCTACAATTAATTATAAACGTCCCTGCGAGAACTTTTTTCAAGTTCGCGGTTAGCTGTTTGTTTAATGAACTAAGTAAATTCAACAAATGAAAATAAAACCAATCACTCCACACGAAAAACACCCTCCAAATTTGTAGCAATTTTTGGCGCATTTACAGGATCAACTTGAATGTCGCTTGTATCTTCTAATTTTATTTGATTGGTTGCGTCAATAATGTTTTTTACAAATGCTTTTACGTTTATAGAAGCTGTATTTCCTGTGGCTACATTAATTGGGCTTGTAAGTGGAAGTGTTACAAATTTATAATTATCCAACGTCATTCCGTGACTTCCCACGTGAATGGCAAATGGACTTTCTGTTCCGCCTTGTGGCGTAAAAGTTCCTTCAAATTTGATGAATTTATAACCTGCTGCCCAATTCCATAACATGCCAGCTTCATCCGCTTGAGGCACAAAATTTAAAACGCCGCCATCTAACGGATATTTGGTTTGGTCAACGCCAATTCCGAACGAAATGTGTGTGTAATTTCCAAGAGGAATTCCTGTCAAATTTAGAGTTAAACTGCTTGCATCTTCTTCATTAATGATAAAATACGAATTGGCTGTTGGATATTCGAAAATGGTTCCGTTATCTTGAATCAACGCAATATTAGAAATGATATATTTCAATTCATTTGTCAAAATTGTCTCGTTGTTTTGATTGACGAATGTAGTTGTGCCTAAAATTAAATCTTGACTCGCTGAAATACGATTGTCAAATGTAATTGTAACCGCAGAAGTTTCTAATGCGTTTTCATCGCTTTTACACGATGAAGCAATTATCAATACTATGAGAGCGGATATAAATACTATATTTTTCATCGCTATTTTATTTTTATAAGTAACGCATCTTTAATGCCTTTATTCACGCTAATATCGCCGTCAGTACTTTGTGTATTTCCTGCAACGACTAATTTTTCGTCGTTCGTTTCTATGATTCCGTACGCAATATCGAGTTGTGAACCGCCAAAGTTTTTCTCCCAAAGTAAATTTCCATCTTCACTAATTTTAATCACCCAAAAATCATTTTGACCATAATTAGAATTTACATCAACGTTATTACTTTTGGCACTTCCAGCAATGGCAAATCCGCCAGCTTGTAAGTTTGTAATTGCTCTTGCCGATTCAAAATCGCTTCCTCCAAAAGTTCGTTCCCAAATTAGAGAACCATCTGTATCACTAACTTTTATTACCCAAAAATCAGCAGCACCTTTTAAGTTAGAAATATCGCCATCGGAACTTCTAGTATCGCCAACTACAACATAATTTCCGTCGGTAGTTTTGGCAATGTCATAACCAATTTCGATTCCTGTTCCGCCATAAGATTGTTGCCAAATCAAATCGCCCGTGTTGCTTATTTTCACAACCCAAAAATCATAACTTCCGTTGCTATTTGTAATGTCAAAATCATCACTTTCAGACGAACCAGCAATGATAAAGTTATTGTCATTTGTTTCTAAGGTTGCATACGATCTGTCATTATTTGTTCCGCCAAAATAGCGACTCCAGGTAATGTTTCCGCTTGCATCTAATTTGTGACACCAATATTCGCCAACGCCATGTTCTGGATTTGTAAAACTTACGTTAGAAGCATCTTGTCTTCCAAAACTTCCTTGTCCGCCAGAAGCAGTAATATCTAAAAATCCTGTGGTAAAATAACCGCCGTCACTCGTTTGAATAATGTCAAATGCTTGATCGCTTCCAGAGAAACCCAAACTTTTTTCCCATTGAATGTTTCCGCCAGCGTCCAATTTTACAATCCATTGATCGTAAAAACCGTTGTTGGAATTTACGTCTTCATCGCCACTTCTACTATATCCTGTAATGATAAATCCGCCATCGGTTGTCGTCTTTATTGCTTCGCCACGATCATCAGCAGTTCCGCCATACGTTTTGCTCCAAAGTACATTTCCGTCAGCATCCAATCGTGCAACCCAATAATCATTTTGTTCAGAAGTATGATCGGTAATATCGCCGTTAATGCTTTTGGTAAAACCAACAATTGCAAATCCGCCATCAGCAGTTTTGGTAATATCTTGCGCAGTATCTTCTTCCGAGCCGCCAAAGGTTTTCAGCCAATCGATTTCGCCTTGAAAACCTGTGATATTAGGATTTGGAGTTTCAGCAGAAGTTCCATCATCAGAGGAACAGCTAAAGAAAAAAGCCAGCAAAATCGTTAAAAATAGTATGAAATAAATGTTCTTTTTCATGATGAGTTAATCAGTACTTTTTCGAAGGATAAACAATCCTGAATTGATATCACTAACCACAATATTTCCACTTTCAAAGTATGGATATGCATTCCAAGCGCCGTTAAAAGTAGTTTCGTTATCTGTTGGGAATGTATCGAAAAACCCAATTTCTTGAATTTGATTTCCGTCAATATTTGAAATATCTAGCATGCGAACACCAGCCGTATAATTAGATAAGAAAAACGTGTTTCCTTTTGCGTAACCGTTGTGATCAATTGCTACTGTTGGACCTATGTAAGTCATTTTCACTGAAGGATTATCCAAATCTTGCAAATCAAATACAATACTTCGCGAGTTGAATCCTAAGTTTAATTCGTCCAATTCGTCGCCTACTATAAAATAACGTTGATCTTCCGTAAACCAACCTTGATGCGTATAACCGATATCTGCATACGCAATGGTTGCTATTTGAATTGGATTATTTTTGTCAGAAATGTCAATAATGACAACTTCATTGGTGTTACTTCCAAGTAAAATTTCTTTTCCAACATGTTCCGCATCTGGTCCATTATACGTCACCACTTGTGCATCGTGTGAATAGGCATCATCAGAATATCCGCCAGCCGCTATTGGATTTGTAGGATTTTGAATATTTACAAAATGTGGTCCACCATTAAAAGAAGTCGTAGAATCATCAAGAGTCATCGCGCCAACTGCATATGCAAATCCGCTTTGTTCATTGATCACAATATTATGCGCGCTTCCAAAACCATCATACCATGCATCCGCAGTAAATATTTCTGGAGCATTTACTACATTTCGCAAACGTGTTAAATCGAAAACTTGCATTCCATGTCCTGGCGCTTCACTTACAACAAATGCGTGATTGTTATATACTTTCACATCTCTCCACGAACTCGCAACGGTTGCTGTTGGTAAATTTCCTAAGTATATTGGATTTGTCGGATCTGTAATGTCTAGAAAACAAGTGTTTTCGTTCGTTCCGATGAGTGCATATTCTGTTCCTGTTTGCGGATCTGTCCAACCCCAAGAATCATTTCCTCTTGATGCGCCAAAAACACTTAACGGAATGTGTCCCATTAAATCATAACCATCACATGGATATTGTCCAGCAAAACCATTTTCACAAATAATTGCATCTGGAAACGCAATGGAATTTGGAATTGGCTCCGTTGGAATTGGTGCATGGTCATCATTCGCGCATGCGCTAAAAAAAGCAATCGCAACAGCTAAAGTTATGAAGTACCTATATTTTTTCATTTTCAAGATGGGATTTTTGGTTGCTATTGGAATTTAGTTCGCGTTAAATTGGCAAAATAGATTGATGTTAATTTCTTTTAGTCTTCAAAAAAAGAACTATTAATACGGTTAAAATATGTAGTAACTATGTTTGTGATTGACATAGGAACGAAATAGCGCGCTTTGATAAAGCGTAGGTTTCGTGCAATATGTGTCATTTTTTTGGCTAATTTTGCGTTTTCAAATAGTCGAGGCTAAAAACTATGACTAAAATACAATTTTAACTTAAATAAATACTACTGCAACATGTTAAAAGACAAAGGAGAACAGCGAACATCTTTAGCGAGTTTGGGAGAATTTGGATTGATTGACCATTTGACAGCAAACTTTAAGATTACACAAAGTTCTACAGTAAAAGGAATTGGAGATGATGCCGCAGTACTGGATTTTAAATCGAAAAAAGTAGTAGTTTCTACCGATTTGTTGATAGAAGGCGTTCATTTCGATTTGAGTTATATGCCACTTAAACACTTGGGCTACAAAGCAATTGTTGTGAATTTATCTGATATTTATGCAATGAATGCAACGGCTACACAAGTTACTGTTTCCATTGCAGTTTCCAATCGTTTTCCGTTAGAAGCGTTGGAAGAATTGTACGCAGGAATTCAGATGGCTTCTGAGGTTTATAAGGTTGATGTTGTTGGTGGCGATACTTCTTCTTCTACGAAAGGATTATTGATTAGCGTTACCGCGATTGGCGAAATTGAAGAAGAAAATATTACGTATAGAAATGGCGCAAAAGACAACGATTTGTTAGTAGTAACAGGCGATGTTGGTGGCGCATTTTTAGGATTGAAAGTATTACAACGTGAAAAATCTGTGTTTGAAGTGAATCCAAATAATCAGCCAGATTTGGACATGTATTCTTATATTATTGAACGTCAGTTAAAGCCTGAAGCTCGAAAAGATATTTCAAAATTACTCCATGATTTAGATGTAAAACCTACGTCTATGATTGATATTAGCGATGGCTTGTCTTCCGAAATTATGCACTTATGCAAACAATCGGAAGTTGGTTGTAATTTGTATGAAGATAAAATTCCGTTAGATCCGCAAGTGATTTCTACGTGTGAAGAATTTAAGCTAGATAGTACAATGGTTGCGTTAAGCGGCGGCGAAGATTATGAATTACTTTTTACGGTGAGTCAAGAAGATTTTCCAAAAATTAAAGCAAATCCAAACTTTACTATTATTGGTCACATGACCGAAGCGCGCGAAGGAATTCATTTGGTGACAAGAGCCAACACAAAGATTCCATTAAAAGCGCAAGGCTGGAATGCTATGGAAGAGGAACAACAGTAGTTTTCGGTTTTCAGTCTCAGTTTTCAGTGTGCGGTTTTCAGTTGAAAATGAATTCGCCTTAACGATGATAGAGAAATTTTGTGAATCAATTAAATTTTGACTTCAGAACTTCATTAATTTATATGTTATTTTCGTTTTCTTTGCTCGCACAAAGAAAAGAAACAAAAGAAAATGCGCTTTTCTGGCAGGTATTTTTAGTTTTCTCTTTGGAAAACTAAAACCGAAAAACTTTTGCTAAATTTTCTCCAAGGCTTCGAAAATTTTTAACGCAAAACCTTTTCTATACTTCAGAAAAGAAATGACTTCATAGAAAAAATGATCGTACTATTTTAATCTGAACACAGTAAATTCAAAATTTATAATTCCGAATTCATAATTAACTAAAAAGCGTGATGTTTCTTGTTGTGGAAAGTAACCAACGTTTCGTTGATTTCTTTTAATTGTGGTGTTAACGAAGTAATTTTCCCTTCATTATGATTAGTAGCTTCACAATTGCACAACATGCATTGATATTCATTTACGTGTGAAGTGATTTTTTTTGTAACTCGGTAGCGATGACCGAAAAAATTGCAGTATAACTTTCCAAGGGAAAAAGTAGTTTTTATGCTCATAGTATTCATAGCGGTTAAGTAGGTTAATTGATTTATTTGGGCACTCCGAATATACACAAATACTCCTATTTATCCGATTAAAAGCATTATTTTTTAGACGAATGACGTGTTTTCTAAAGTTGAATGGTTTAGATCAAAATTGATTCTTTCACATAAAATTTTAAATTCTTTAAAGTGTAAAATGTATTTTCTTACCTTTTAAATTTTCAAGAATAACCTAAGTGAGTTCAAAAGTTCAGCTTCGTTTTCAATATGACTCATATGTCCATCAGGAAACACATGAACCTCAACTTCTGAGTTTTGTGTTTGCGCTATTAATTCTTCGTAGACTAAAATTGGATCACGCTTTCCAATAATCATCATTTTTTTATAGGGTGAAAAATGAAGCAATACTTCCCGATCTTCTCGTATTTTCATACCTTCCAAAGCAGCTACAATTCCTTGTAAAGAAATTGTTAATGCTTCTTTTTTGACTTCTTTGATGCTTTCAGCGAAGATTTTACGATTTTTCGGTCTGAATAAATTCGAAATTGCCAAACGGATAAATTGTTTGTGATTGTATTTTACAGCTTTTATTGCGCGATCACGATTTATTTTTCGTTGCGTACTATCTGCTCTTGCTGTGGAATTTATTAAACACAACCCTTTTACATAATCCGGGTACATTTCGGCGAAAGCCAACGCAACATAACCGCCCATAGAATGTCCTGCAATATGAATTTTGCGCAAATTGAGTTCCTTCAACACAGAAAAAACAGTTTCTGCCATCTCTTCCATCGTGTGAATGTAACCCAAACATGGCGTTTTTCCATGACCTAACAAATCTATCGTAATGATTTTGTGGGTTTTAGAGAGATTTTTTACGTATGATTTCCACATGGAACTTGTCTCCAAAAAACCGTGTAATAATACCAACGCATTTCCTTTTCCCGAAACCGTATAGGCGATTTCTATATTTTTACAGGTCACAAACTGTTGCATCTCGCAAAAATATGTATCTTTCATTGGTTAAAAAACAAGAAACCAAAAATGTTCACTTCTCCTTTCAAAAAACTTTCCAATGCTTCCGAAAAGAGGCTTTTATTAATAGCCTTTTTAATCTTTCTGTTGGCAGCAAGTTGCATGATTCATTTTGATACATTACTCAAAAATGATGTTGCGCCACTAGGAATTATTTCGTTTGAATTGGCATCCACGCTCGATTGTTCCACCAAAATTTTGAATTCTTGGCAAGCAACTGAAGGTGCAATGAATTCCGCAGCATGGAGTTTATGGTTCGATTATATTTTTATGTTTGCATATGGTTTTTTGTTATGTTTAATTATACATCGTACGGCGAGAATTGTGTGGAAACAGCCTGAAAATTTAGGTTATAGACTTGGAATTGTACTATTAAGAATGGTCATTTTCGCCGTTTTTTTAGACGCAGTTGAAAACTTTGCGCTGCTTCAACTTTTTTATGGCGATTTGCAATCTCATTGGTCAACATTAGCTTTTGCAACTGCTACCATAAAATTTATCAATATTATTTTCGGAATTCTATACGTGATTGTCAGTTTGATAATTGTTGGAATTAAAAAAACTTCACATGTCAAAAAATAAAGAACTTTTCATTACTTCTTTTGCGTTATTTTCTATGTTTTTCGGAGCAGGAAACTTACTATTACCGCCATTATTAGGCTATCAAGCAACCGATCAATGGTTTTGGGTTACGCTCGGATTTATGATTACAGCCGTTGTAGTTCCTATTTTTGGAATTTTGGCGCATGCGCGATTGCAAGGTTCTATGTTTGATTTCGGAAAGAAAGTTTCGCCGTTATTTAGCAGTATATTTTGCATTATTATTTATATCATTTCAGTAACAATTCCGTCACCGAGAACTGCCGCAGCAACACACGAAATTTCTATATTTCCCAACTTTGGCACAAATGCATTGTTGACAAGTAGTCTGTATTTTGCGTTGGTATTAGTTTTTGTGTTGAATAGATCTAAAATTTTAAACTTTCTTGGAAAATTCTTAACGCCTTTGATCGTTTTAATTTTATTGGCAATTATCGGAATCGGATTATTGATGCCGCATGAAGCGATAAAAGCTTCGGAATTTACAACGCCTTTATTCACAGGATTAGAAGTTGGTTATCAAACGTTTGACGCGATTGGCGCAATTGTAATTGGTGGCGTTATTATCATTTCGTTGAACTTAAAAGGAATTACTTCTTTCGAAGAAAAGAAAAAACTCATTGCAAAATCGGGTTGGATTGCAGGTTTTGGATTGTTCGTTATGTATGCAGGTTTAATATTGCTCGGTTCATATTTCAGTAGTGAAGTTGATATAGATTTAAGTTTGAGTAATGATATGAAACGCGCAAACTTACTTCGTGGAATTAGTTTGGCAACTTTAGGAAATATCGGAACTGCTTTTCTGAGTGTTTTAGTGGCTTTGGCGTGTTTTACGACTGCTGTCGGAATTACCACAGGAACAGCCGATTACTTTAAAGGATTATTTAACAATTCTAAAAATGCATATACAATTACGGCGATTATTGCATGTTTGATCGGAATTATAATTGGACAATTAGGCTTTCATTATATATATATGATTGCTGGTCCTGTGTTGAAATTCATTTATCCAATTGCGATTGTGTTGATCTTTTTAAACATTGCTCCAACAAAATACGCAACACCATTGGTTTTTAGAGCTGTAGTTTTGGTAACGTTTATCTTTGGGTTTTTAGATATGTTGGCGCATTTCTTCCCAACAAATAATTTATTAGTCGCTTTCCGCGAAACGATTTCGTTAGGAGGTATTTTAGATATGTTGACGCATTTCTTTCCTGAAAATCCTTATTTAATAGCTTTCCGCGAAACGATTTCGTTAGGAACAGCAGATTTCGGTTGGGTTTTACCTTCGTTTTTGACGTTTTTGGTTGTTGGTTTGGTTCAGAAAAATAAGCAAGCATGAACAAACTAATCATTGCAGGAAACGGATTTGATTTGGCACACGGATTGCCAACATCGTATAACAATTTCATGGATGCTTTTTGGCGTGATTTGAAGGATGATTTTGAAGATGAGTTGGTGAAAGAATTAGTCTATATACATCCACTAAATCAAGATCATTTTAGCAAAAGAGAAGTAACAAATTTTAAAGATTTTGAAAATAATATTCATAATTATTTAAAGCGAAATTTTCGTGTTTATGAATTAGATAAGTATTGTTTTTCTCAAAAAGGACGAGCTCAGAATTATGATAATCAAACGATTTTATTCAAATTCAAAAATCAATTTTTCAAAGAATTAAACAAAACACAATCCATTCAAAATTGGGTAGATGTAGAGAATGAATATTATCAAGCATTAAAAAACATCTGTAAAGATGAAAAACTACTAGCTCGTCATAAGAAAGAAGACGTTTTAAAACTTCACAGAGAGTTTGAACAAGTAAAGCAATTGTTAGAAAAATATCTGCAAAAGAATGTGGTTGAAGCTTATAATTGGTCAATCGAAGATAGTAATAGTTTATTGCGTATTTTGAAACCTTATGAAAGTTTAGATAGAATTTTGATGTTAGCCGAGGAATTTTCAATTGAAGAAGATATTACAGAAATTGAAAAACTTATGGAAGTTGATTCAAGATCACACACTCAATCAAGTTCAACAGAAACACAAATATTGAATTTCAACTATACACCTACTTTTAATGAGTACGTAAAATCTAGAAAGTTGACCAAATTTAATATTGATATAAATCACATTCACGGAGAACTCAATGAAAATATTGTATTCGGCTTCGGAGACGAAATGGATGAAGATTATAAGTTGATTGAAGATATGGACGATAACGAATATTTAAAATATTTTAAATCGTTTCAATATGTGCAAAACTCATATTATAAAGATGTTTTACGTTTTGTTGATTACGAAAAGTTTCAAGTTGTTATTATGGGACATTCTTGTGGTTTATCCGATAGAACATTACTAAACACTATTTTTGAGCATGAAAATTGTCGTTCTATTAAAGTGTTTTATCATCAAAAAGAAGACGGAAGTGATAATTACACCGAAATCATTCAAAATATTTCTAGGCATTTTAATGATAAAAAACTCATGCGAACTAAAATTGTTGAGAAAACGTTGTGTGAGCCGATGCCACAGATTCAGTTGCCGAAGCTTGTGAAATGATATTTGAAACTCGTCAATTCGAGTGCTTTGACTGAAAGGAAAAGTATATCGAGAATGCCTTTGAAATCAAATTGATTCTCGATACATTTTATCTTCATTTCATTTCGACTTCGCTCAATGTAACACATTTCGACTCCGCTCAATGTAACACATTTCGATAAAACACTCGAACCGACGCTTCGTAATTACAAAAACCCAAAAGCTAAAGGCAAGAAGCTAAAAACCAGCAACCAAAAACTAGCAACAAGCAACCAACTATCAATTCATCAACTCTTCAATTTCGTCTGCTTCAATCGGAATATTACGCATTAAATTAAATGGTTCGCCACTTTCTTGAATGACAACATCATCTTCCAATCGAATTCCGAAACCTTCTGCGGGAATGTAAATTCCTGGTTCTACGGTAAATACCATATTTGCTTGCATTGGTTCGGTCAAAATTCCGTAATCGTGTGTATCAAGTCCCATGTGATGCGAAGTTCCGTGCATGAAATATTTTTTATATGCTGGCCAATCTGGATCTTCATTCTTCACATCGGTTTTGTCAATCAATTTTAAACCGATCAATTCCGAAGTCATCAACTTTCCAACCTCAACATGATATTCAGCCCAATCCGTTCCTGGAACCAACATTTTTGTCGCTTCATTCTTCACACGATTTACCGCATTGTAGACTTCTTTTTGTCTTGGCGTAAACCTTCCCGAAACAGGAATCGTACGACTCATATCACTTTTATAATTGGCGTATTCGGCACCAACATCCATCAAAATCAAATCGCCCGCTTGGCATTCTTGATTGTTCTCAATATAATGCAACACATTTGCGTTATTTCCAGAAGCCACAATTGGCGTGTACGCAAATCCTTTGGAACGACTTCGTAAAAACTCGTGAATAAACTCAGCTTCAATCTCGTATTCCATTACGCCAGGCTTTACAAAACCTAAAATTCTGCGAAATCCTTTTTCGGTAATATTACATGCACGTTGTATTAAATTGATTTCCGTTTTATCTTTTACAGAACGCAAACGTTGTAAAATCGGATTGCTTTTCGCAACGCTGTGCGCAGGATATTTGGCTGTTAACCACTTTGTGAAACGATCTTCGCGGGTTTCTGTTTCTACGTTTGCACGATAATGCTCGTTGGTATTTATATAAACAGTATCAGATTGCGTCATGATTTCAAACATAATTTTTTCCAAATCTTTCAACCAATACACCGTTTTAATTCCTGATGAAGCCAACGCAGCTTCTTTGGTTAACTTCTCGCCTTCCCAAACGGCAATATGTTCATTGGTTTCTTTTAGGAATAAAATCTCGCGGTGTTTCTCTTTTGGACAATCGGGAAATAATACCAAAATACTTTCTTCCTGATCTACGCCACTGAGGTAAAATATATCTCTGTGCTGCTCAAAAGGCATTGTGCTATCTGCGCTAATTGGGTAAATATCATTCGAATTAAACACAGCCAAACTACTTGGTTTCATTTGCGCCATGAAATTCTTTCTATTCTTACTAAACAAATTGCGATCTATCGGTTGGTATTTCATATTCGTATTTTTAATTGAATTCTTTCAAAAATAATCAAACAAAAAAAGAATTACGTAGCCAAATGGCGGAATTTTTAATTTCAATGTATTCAATTTGATGATTTGAAGATGTGTCAATTTGAAAATGTGTCAGTTTGAGGATAAAATTCAATTTGATAATTGTTCAATACTGCTCAATAATAAACTTTTGAAATTATTTGAAACTCTTCCTGTTAGATACTACAAACGTCGCTTCGAGTGTCCTGAACTTGTTTCAGGATGTATCGAGAAGTATTTTGAAGCAATAAGGTGTTTTGTTTGATTGAAAAAAAGTTAATTTGAAAATGTGTCGATTTGAAGATTTGATAATGGTTCAATACTGCTCAATAATAAAATCTGTCAACATATCACAAATTGAACAGTATTCTAAAATTAATTCCGTTTCACAGTAGATTTCGATACTAAATTCTTTCAGAATTTCACTCAATCTGACGATTTGAAAATTATTTGAAATTCTTCTTGTTAGATACTACAACCGTCGCTTCGAGTGTCCTGAACTTGTTTCAGGATGTATCGAGAAGTACTTCGAAGCAATACCATTTTTTGTCACGAATACACAAATGTTTTTTTTGTTTTTCACTTATAATCTCTCGTCACCCTGAACTTGATTCAGGGTCTCATGAGCACACTCTTGGTCTTTAGTTATATGTGATTCTGAATCAAGTTCAGAATGACGCACTTTATAAAATTTTACACTGAGTACATTTCAGCGAAAGCGATAACACACAACATTTCACATTTTGTAATAGCGCAACGCATTTTCAAATTAAAACATCTTCAAATTTTCAAATCGAATACTTAGTACACAATCAATTTTCCTTTTTTAATTTTATCATTCGATCTGATATTGTATAAATATACACCAGCGCTTAAACTCCATTGTTGTGTCGGAATTGCTTTGTTTGTCTGTGTAAAAACTGTTCCGATTAGTTTTCCTTGAATGTTGTATAATGAAAATTTAATGGCTGAATTTTTTGTGCTTTTTAGAAAGACAGAAGCATTATTTTTTACAGGATTTGGGTAGAATGTTAGTGCTTCAGAAGCAACATCATTCACGCCAAGTGTAGTTCCTAAGTTAATATTATCTACATACAAAGCTTGTCCGTATGCGTTGATATTTCTGAACTTAACTTGTACATTTTCGTTTCCGATATATGAAGAAAGATCAATAGATTCTTGTCGCCATTGTGTTGCTGTTGGCACAAACTGACTTGTTGTATTTGGCGCTGTTGCTAAATTACTTCCAACTTTGTTATAAACCGAAGTCCACGTTGTCCCGCAATCATCAGAAATCAATATTTCTAATGCATCAGGATATGCTGCGGAATATAAAGCATATGCAACATCAAACGTTAATGTAGCGTCGCCAGCAGTTAAGTTTAACATATTTAATGGCGCAATAATATCACAATGCAATCCTACTTGCGAAGTCACATAATTATTTACAAACATAGAATTTGTACTTAGTCCAAAACCGCCAACGGTATTTTCGTATGCCCATGAAATGTTTCCTGTAGCTTCTTGCGTCCAACCATCAGGAACAAATGCAACTTCAAAATCTTCTTCCAATTCAGTATTTGTCAATGCTTCAACATTTACAGTAATCGTATCGCTATCCGAAATTCCTGCGGCGTTTGTAACGGTTAATGTTACCGTGTGAGTTCCCGTAGAAGTAAAATTCACTTCAGGATTTCTCATCGAAGAAGTCGCAATGTTTCCATTTTGAAATGTCCAAGCCCAAGTCGCCGAAGTATGATTTAACATAGAATAATCATCAAAATAAAATATATCTCCTGCGCATGTAGCGGTTAATTTATCCACCATAATTTTGGCAACAGGTCGTGTTGGAGTATCAAATAAATTGCTTTCCCAAATTCCTTTTCCGTAGGTTGCCAATCGTATTTTTCCGTCTCTGTAAAATGGACGTAAATCATTTGCGCCAACTGTTACTGGCAAATTGCTATTATCAAGTGTCCAAGAAGCCATCGTATTATTTTTATAATATACCGACATACTTGTTCCCACATAAACGCCGCCATCTGTTCCGCCAATTGTTGTCATTGCTTGGATGTGTTGTCCGTCTAATTCACTCGAAGTTTCATTTGTCCAAGAAGTTCCACTATTAATACTTTTAAACATTTTATTACCATTGTCGCCTCGCGGAAACGCTAACCAAATAGTTTCGTCATTTTCAGGATCCAAACTTATCAACGCAAGTGTTGTCGCTACATTTGGAAGTGTGATTGTTGTATTGGTTGCCCAATTATCCGTAGTTTTCACTAAATAAGGAGTTCCCGAATTTGGTCGAACTACAATATACATCGTATCTGTATTTCTACGAGAAATTTCAATTCCCAATACCGTACTATTTGCTACAGCTGTATAGATTGCTGAGTAACTTGCGCCGCTATCCACACTTTTAAATAGTTGATTGGAGTTTCCTAAATACACATGATTGTAACAGCTTGGATGAAATTCCATTTCGGACGATTGTGCAAACCAAGGTTCTTCCGTTGGCGCTAATCCCATGGAAGCATTCATAACAGCTCCACTTAATGTATTTGGAATAAACTTCCCTCCAATATTTGTTGAGTAAATTTGTGTTGTTCCAGGATTTACATAACCCGAAGCAGGTTCGCCGCCACCTAAATCTAAGAAAGTTCCGAAAGGAAAACCTTCTGCGTAGACATCTACTCCATTATGAAACGTTCCGCCAACTAATAAATCACGATTCCAGCCAGAGCCAAACCCCCAAAAATCAGTTCCATGAACGCCATTCATTTTAAATTCGGGTTGTGAACTGAACATATCACTCGACTTAAAAATTCCGCCATCCGTAGTTGCCCAATATTCATTTCCGTATGCTCTAAAATCTTGCATATCTACGTGCATTGGATTGTAACTTCCGCAACCATAATTGTAAACACACGTAAACGTTTGTCCGCCATCGGTAGATTTCCACATGCCAATTCCGCCAACCAAAATTTCATCTGCATTAGCGTTCGAACCCATAATTGCACAATTGTAAAATCCTTGGTTAAAGCCAGCGCCACCAAAATCAGAATTTAATATATTTGGGTGTGTTGCAGTATATGGCGCGCCATCATACCCCATAGTATTTGTCCATGAAACTCCTGCATTATCACTTCTGTAAACTCCTATAAATCCGTTATCGCCAGCTTTCGAATCTCCAATTAAAAAAGCATATACTTTTAACGGATCTGCGTCACTAACGGCAATTCGTGCGCCAACAACACTTCTATTTGCATCCGAAGAAGCATACCAGCCTACATTTTGTATAATCCACGTACTTCCACCATTGGTAGATTTTAAAAACTGATGTGTATTTGTAGAAGTATTACGTCGTACAGTATATAATGTGTTTGGATTTCCAGGTTGTGCTTTGATATCAAAACTCTCGTTTGTTAATACTTTAACCCAAGAAGTTCCGCCATTTGTAGTTCTATGAACACCTGCTTTTCCTGCCAATAGAATAGTTTCTGGAGTAGTTGGATTAATATATATTTCCGCCGGATTATCAATATATCCAAACAACGCAATATTACTATCAAAAACTACTGTCCAAGACGTTCCGCCATTTGTAGTTTTGAAAACTTCGCTTCCTGCGCCTGCATATACAATATCAGGATTTGTAGGATGTACTGCAATTGCGCTGATTCCTCCATTTGCAATTACGGCTTGTGGTGCAAGTGTTGTTACTAAAGTTTTAGAAGCATTTGTCCATGTATCGCCGCCATTTATTGTCTTATAAACTTCGCCCGATTCTGTTCCGCAATACAACGTATTTGGAACTGCCAAACATTTACTTATACTGTACACATTGGTTTGTGCGCCGCTCAAAACGGTTCCACCTTCTCGGTAACTTTCAAAAGGTCCAATTGGTGACCAATTCCCAATTTCTGGATTATTGGTTTGCGTATTTCTTAACGTTCGCATTGCTTCTCGCAATTGTTCTTTTTTTGTAGCATCGTAAAAACCATCTGCGTTTAGAAACGGATTGATTGCTCTGCGCCACCTTTTATAATATTGTGTATGAAATGATTTTACGTACGGATTCGTTTTGTAATAGGTAGCGTATAAATTATCAATTGTATTTGCATTCGGGTTTTCCGCGTACATCAACTTTGCCCAATTTGGAGCTTCTTTGTATAATTGATTTGAAATACTTGGATTTGGAGATTGTGAATATCCAACGATTGCAAAAAGCAATACGATTAGAAATAGTAATTTTTTCATAACGTATATTTTGTCTGGTAATACAATAAGATCGAGGCAAAAAGTTGAACTTCATCTTGGTAATTTCGATGAGTCAATTGTAAAAATATGGAATTCAGATAGTTTTAGTGGTAAGATTGTCTACTTATTTGATTTGATAATGTTTTGATTTGATGATTTGAAAATGTGTCAATTTGAAAATATCATAATTTAATACTATTGAACATTTTTCATAAACTTATAAACTTTCAAAAAACATTCTTCCGAATTCGACTCATGTGTCGTGACGAAATTCCTAAAAAAGAAGCTAAATAATGTAATGGAACTTCCTTTAATAATTTTGGTTCGTTGCTAAGTAATTTTTGGTAGCGTTCTTCAGGTGTTAAGGTCAATAAATCGATGCGATAATCGTCAATACGGTAAATTTGATTTTCTATTAAATTATAGTAAAATCGATTGAATGCTTTGTTGTTTTTTAGTAAATGTTGAAAGTCTTTTTGAGTAATTACAAACAAATCACAATCGCTAATTGCTTTTATATTTTTGCGTGATGGAATTTTGTGTATAAAGCTTTTTAATGCCGCTGTGGCGGAATTTTTCAATGCGAGATAAGTTGTTTTTTCTTCACCCAAAACCATAATATTATGTTGCAAAATGCCGCTTTCAATAAAACAGAAATATTGACAAACCTTGCCTTCTTCTACAAAAAGTGTATTCTTTTTTAAATGTAAATAATTGAACGCTTCCAAAATCTCAGGAATGGCAGCATTCAAAGAAGCATCTTGAATGATGGTTTTTAAATAGGATTCAAAATTTTTGGTGGAAATGGTCATACATTATAAAGTATGGTTCTAAAATACGAACTATTTTGATTTGTAAAACTTGGGTATTAAAAAAAGATAATAGTTAAATACCATTACCTTTTGATTTCTTATTATATATGCTTAAAAAATATTATTTATTATTCCAACCTTTATCGTATTGACTTCTGTCTCTGTCAACTTTTCTTAGTTGAGAATTAGTTCCAAAAAAATCTAAAAAAGATCCTCCAGGCTTGTACTTTCCGTTCGATTTGTCTGTTTGACCTCTGTTGTGTTCTTTGTTGTTTGCCATGGTGTTAAAGTTTTAATTTTAGCAATATCGCCACTAAAATACTATCAATAATCATTCCGAGATGTTTCGTCAAGCTGAACTTGATTCAGCTTCGCATAACAATACGTATGTTTTTTGTGTGATTCTGAATTGATACTGAATCAAGTTCAGCACATGGTTCAAAATGACGTAAACTAAAAACTAGCTTTTCTAAATAGATTTCGATACAATTTTTCTCCTTTCGTCGAAAAATCACTCAATCTGACGCTTGTAGATTCATTGATGAAAAATTACGTTATAGTTTACAAAGACGTTTCTAACAAGTCTAACAATCCAAGAAGTCTAAGCAAGTCTAAAAATAGTTAAAAATCAACCAAAATTTTGCCAAGTTTGCAACAATGCCTAATTTCCAACATTAAACCAAAACTAGCTATGAAACCTAAATTTTTCCTATTCGTATTTTCTATATTTTTCTTGCAATTTAGTATTGCGCAAACCAATCCTACTTCGGCAGCGAAAGTGCAAGAAGCATTAAATCAGAAAGCAACACTTACACAAAATTCAACTGTAAAAAATATTGAATTTACCAATATTGGACCAACTGTTATGAGTGGTCGTGTGGTAGATTTAGACGTAAATCCAAACAATACTACCGAGTTTTACGTTGCATATGCTTCTGGTGGATTGTGGTACACAAAAAATAACGGAACTACATTTGAACCTGTTTTAGACAGTTCGCCAACACAAAATATTGGAGATATTGCTGTCGATTGGACTTCAAAAACAATTTGGGTAGGAACTGGAGAAAATAACTCTTCTCGTTCTTCATATGCCGGAATCGGAATTTTAAAAAGTACCGACAACGGAAAAAGTTGGGAAAATATGGGCTTGCTCGATTCGCATCATATTAGTAGAATCGTGATTAATCCAAACAATGGAAATGAACTTGTAGTTGCAGTTTTAGGACATTTATATTCAGCAAATGTAGAACGTGGAATTTTCAAAACGACCGATGGCGGAAAAACATGGAACAAAACATTGTTTGTAAATAGCGATACAGGAATTGTAGATGTAGCCGTTGCGCCAAATAACTTCAATGTGCAATATGCTTCTTCTTGGGAACGCGATCGGAAAGCATGGAATTTTGTCGGAAACGGAATTAATTCGGCAATTTATAAAAGTACAGATGCAGGGCAAACGTGGAATAAAATTAATGAGAAATCAGGTTTTCCAGTTGGTGAAGGCGTTGGACGAATTGGATTGGCAGTGTACGATGATGAAACTGTATATGCGTTTCATGACAGTCAATTTAGACGCGAAGACAAAAAGAAAAAAGAGAGCGATTCCAAAGCATTGACAAAAGACGATTTTAAAACAATGTCATCGGAAACGTTTTTAAATTTAACAGATAAGGAACTAAATACCTACTTGAAAACGAATGGTTTTCAGGAAAAATACAGAGCTGAAAACGTAAAGCAATTGTTAAGAAGCGGAACTATTAAACCTGTTGATTTATCGAAATATTTAGAAGATGCAAATTCTTTATTGTTTGATACGCCTGTAATTGGCGCGCAAGTTTTCAAAACTACAAATGGTGGAAAATCTTGGGATAAAACTCACGAAGGTTATTTAGATGATTTGGTATATTCGTATGGATATTACTTCGGGTTGATTCGCGTAAGCCCAAAAAATAAAAATCAAATTTATATTGCAGGTGTTCCAATTTTGAGTTCAGAAGATGGTGGAAAAACATATAAATCGATCAACGGACAAAACGTCCACGTAGATCATCATTCGCTTTGGGTAAATCCAAACAATCCAAATCATTTGATTAACGGAAATGATGGCGGCGTGAATATTTCGTATGATAATGGAGAAAATTGGATTAAGTGTAATACGCCGGCCGTTGGACAGTTTTACGCGATTTACGCAGATGAACAAACACCTTATAAAGTGTATGGCGGATTGCAAGATAATGGCGTTTGGATAGGTTCAAGCAATTATAAAGCGTCTGTAAAATGGCATGAAGAAGGACAATATCCGTACGAGCGAATTATGGGCGGCGACGGAATGCAAGTTCAAGTAGATAAGCGCAATCCGAATATTGTGTATACAGGTTATCAGTTTGGAAATTATTATAGAATTGATCGTGAAAGCGGACAACGAGCTTATATTCAACCGAAACATGAATTAGGCGAATCTCCTTATAGATTTAATTGGCAAACGCCGATTCATTTGTCAGTTCACAATCAAGATATTTTATATTTAGGTGGAAATAAATTACACAGATCGCTCAATAAAGGAGACGATTGGACAACTATTTCAAACGATTTAACGCAAGGTGGAAGAAAAGGAAATGTTGCCTACGGAACGTTGACAAGCATTTCAGAATCGCCTTTTCAATTTGGATTATTATATGTTGGAAGTGACGACGGATTGATTCATGTTACGAAAAATGGCGGTGGCGATTGGCAAAATGTTTCAAACGGATTGCCAAAAGATTTGTGGGTAACGCGCGTTATTGCTTCTTCACACAAAAAAGAACGTGTGTTTATTACCTTAAATGGTTATCGTTGGGACGATTTTACAAGTTATGTGTACATGTCTGATAATTACGGACAAACGTGGAAAAACATTGGAAATTCTGTTCCGAATTCGCCAGTAAATGTGATTAAAGAAGATCCTGAAAACGAAAACGTATTGTATTTAGGAACCGATATTGGCGCGTATGCTTCGTTAGACAAGGGAACTTCGTGGCAACCATTTCAAGGTGGATTGCCGAATGTTGCCGTTCATGATATTGTAGTTCAAAAACAAGCTAAAGACTTGCTTTTAGGAACACATGGACGTTCTATTTATAAAGCAAATATTGCTGTTTTACAACAAGTTGATGAAACTATTAAGAGTAAAGATGTTCATGTTTTTGCAATGAAAAATGTGCGGTATCGTTCATCTTGGGGATCAACTTGGAGCAAATGGTTAGAACCAAATGTTCCGGCTGAACACATTGATTTCCACACGAAAAAAGCTGGGAAATTTACTGCAAAAGTATCAACAGAAGATGATAAAATTGTTCTGAATGAATTTAAAATTGACGCTGACGCGGGATTTAACACATTTACATACGATTTAAGTATCACGTCAAAAGGACGTAAAAAATATGTTGGAATGAATGACGATGTAGAAATTCCAAAAAAGAAAAACGGTGCATATTATTTACCAAAAGGAACATACAGAATTGAAGTTTCTGGAAATGGCGGAAAAGATGTTATGAAATTGGTGATTGAGTAATATAGCATCTCGACTGCGCTCGATAAAACGAAATGAAAGATACCTAAATGCAAAAAAAACAAAAACTCTATTTCCTTTCGGGAACAATGTGTACAGCGCAATTGTGGGATTTTGTTTGTGACGAATTACCACGTTTTGAATGTGTTTTTATTGATACAACTTCGGCAAATTCTTTTAATGAGATAGATGCTTTGTTGAATGAAACTCTTGAAGAAAACGCATGTGTAGTTGCGTTTTCGATGGGCGCATATTCGGCGATGCATTTTGCGGTTTCTAATCCAAATAGGATTGAAAAAATGATCATGATTGCAGCTTCTGCAAATGGTTTGGACGCAAAAGAGTTGCAACTCCGAAAAAGCACAATTCATTTTCTAGAGAAACATACTTATAAAGGAATTTCCAATGCGCGTGCATTGCAGTTTTTACATCCGAAGAATCATCAAAATAACGAATTGATTCAAGTTATTAAAGACATGGATGCTGAGTTGGGAAAAGAGGTTTTGATTAGACAACTGAAAGCAACTTCACTACGAGTAGATTTAACCCACGAGTTGAAAAATATAGAAACTAAAATTCACATTATCGCTTCAAAAGAAGATGCTTTGGTCAATATTAATCATGTAAAAAACACACAACAACGTTTACCAAAAGCTACGATTACAGTGTTGAAAAATTGCGGACATATGATTCCGTTAGAAATGCCTGATTTGGTAAGAAACACCATTCTTCAATTTTTTATATAAATTTATCCTTCACTCATTCAAAAAGGTAGTTCACGCATTCTAACTTTCACTATTGAAAACTCCGTCGTATTTTTGGAAACCTAAAATACGCTAACATGAAATTTCTTTTTTTGAGCTGCTTTTTATGGATCATCACATTTGCAAATGCGCAACCTGGAGATCAATTCGCAATGCGTAAAAGTCAATTGCTAAAAATTGAAAAAGCGTTGCAAAATGATCCAAATAATGTGTCACTTATTTGGGAACGTTTGGAACTCACTTTCGATCCTCATTTTAATTTATATGCAAAAGGAAAAACCTTTGAAGGATTTCAACAGCGCGGTTTTGAATATCCATATTATATTTTGGAAGACTTAAATTATTTGATTGCGAATCAAATTTCTATTAAGATTAAAATGAAAACTATTTCCTTAGCTAATTTTTATTTTAAAAGAGGACAACTTTTTTACGTAACAGGATATCGTGAATATGCTTTGGATGATTATCTAGTTGCATTGAAACATAATCCCGCTTATAAATTAAAGCAAGAAATATCTTTGTCAATCGCGGCATATTACTACAACACAGGCGAAAATTATTCACTGGAGAATTATGAAATAGCATTGTTTTATATAGATTTAGTCACACCGAAAGAAGATATTAATAAACCATTCGTTTATGAAAAATATAGCAACAGAAGTAGCGATTATTTTCAGACAGAAAAAATACAATTGTTAAAAGCTTCTCGACAAGAAGAACGTTTGGTTACGTATTTGAAATGTATTGCAAAAAATGATTTACTCTTTTTTGAAAAGGAGCAAAAAAGATCACAAAAACATCAACAAAGTCATTCATATACAATTAAAAAATCGTTACAATATGGATTGGACAAATTGTATGAAATTGCAGTTTATTTTTATGAAACAGGTAATTATAAAAAAGCAAAAGAGATTATAGAAAAAGTCATTCCTTTTATCCCAAAAAACACATATGGACACTATTTTGAAACGTATGCATACGGAAGGTATTTTGTGTTGCTATCAAAGATTTATGGTACAAACGAGTATGAAAATGTTTCATTAGAAATCGAAAATTTACTCGAAGGATTTGGAGATCCAACGCAAGGATTATCTGAAAAAGCAGCCAAACAATATGAACGATTGGAAGTACTTTTAGCGTTATATCCGTATGAAGCTAAGTTGCATCTAGCGAAAGCTATTTATCTCAGAAAAATAAAATATAATGGCGGATATAGAAAGCCTGCCGGCAATCCGTTTGAATCTTTACAACAATGCGAAGAATTAGGTTTACAAGACTATCGAATTCCATATTTGAGAGCTCTATTATTAAGAGAAGAAAAAAGGTATGCCGAAGCTTTGGTTGAGATTAATAAAGCGCAACTTTTGTGTTCAGGATATGTGAATGTGTATGGCTTAAAATTATATCTTTTACAGAATGTGGATATAATTGATGAAGCAGCAATACAGCAAACAAAATCATTATTAGAAGCTTCCAAAAAGCAAGAAAAAGTGAATGTGCCTTCTATTTTGGAGATGATTCATGCGATCTGAATAGCAAATGATTATATATTGTGAAAAACTGGTTCTTATTTGTTGGTGTAACAAATAAGAAACTTTGTTGTCTATTAAATAGCATTCAAAAAACAATATATCATGAAATCAAAATTACTTTTAGTCCTCGCTTTAGGAATATTCACAATTTCTTGTGTGTCAATTAGAGCAAAATCTGAGGTAACTGTTGTAAAAAAAGCAACATACATTCCTGTAGATCAAGAATTATACAACACTATTGTAGACTTAGACAAACGCTTTTTTGACGCATACAATACCTGCGATTTAGAAACTCAAAACGAATTACTTTCAGAAGACATTGAGTTTTTTCATGATAAAGGCGGATTATCAACTTCTAAAACGCAAATTATGGAAGCGATGAAAAATAACATCTGCGGAAAAGTTACCCGAACACTAATCGATGGAACTGTTGAAGTGTATCCAATTGCAGGTTATGGTGCTGTGCAAATGGGCGAACACAAGTTTTATAATAATCAAGAACCGAGTGCGAAATCCATTCCGAGTAAGTTTGTTACTATCTGGAAAAACGACAATGGAAATTGGCAAATGACACGGATTGTTAGTACGCATAAGAATTGAGTGTTACTCTTGCGATGTGCAATAGAAGCTTTCATTAAGAAAATTACTTTTTATTAAGTGTATTTGATTTAGCACATTAAAAACCAAAATTACCCTTTAAATAATGTTAAAAACTAATAATTCCCTTTCGAAATTAGTTTTATCTAAAAAATGATGAATAAATAAAATTCATATTGAAAACCTTTCTCAGAAAACTCACCCAAATCACCAACTCACACAATATTCTCAACCAACTAAAACAAAATCAAGCGATTAAAAGCATTTTAATGTATCTTTAGGTAACTAAACCTACCTAAATGTTACATTGGAATTTATATAACACAACCATATTTATTGGCGCAATCGGGCTTTTAGTTTTGGTGCTTTATCGCATATTCACTAAAAAAATACAGGACAAAACCACGCGTTATTTCAATTGGTTTCTCATCATTACAGCAGTTGCAATTCTACAATATATTTCGTTTGACATTGGCTTTACCCGAAAATACAGAGTGCTCGCATTATTGGTAACTCCGTTCGAATTTTTGGCACCAGTTATCTTTACAGCGTTTACTTGCGCGTATCTTCAAAAAGAAAAACTCTTCAAAAAATACAAATATTATTTACTTATTCCGTTTGCGGCATTCTTTTTAATTTACACAGTTGTGAAGATCAATGTTTTTGTGGATTATGCTATTTTATCCCGAGAAACGGTTGGAAATATTCGTATGGAATGGAATGAAAATTTAGCACTATTATTCACATTTGTCATTGGAGTTTGGAATTACAGCAGCATCAAAAAATACGAAAAAGACTTAGGCAAAATGTCATATGATTTTGTACTTCGTAAAACGAAATGGTTAAAAAATATGTACATGACGTTAATTCTATTAAGTGTTTTTTGGTTGCTAACACTTTTATACATAAAAACCAATGTCAATGTTAGTGGAAACGATACCTATTATCCGTTGTGGATTGCGTATTTGGCGTGTTATTATGTGTTTTATATGAAAAGTATCTCGCATTTACAGTACATTCAAAAAGAAAAAGTAGACGAACAAACGGCTTTTAATCTATCTAGTTTGGATGAATTATTTGAACCTTCGGCTTTAGCTGTTTTACAGAGAAACCAATCGCAAGTCATTGCAATTTTAAGTTATTTTGCAACGTCATTATTCGAAATAAACAAAACAAAAGAAGTGCTGTGGGATATTTTAGAAAACTGTATTTCCAAATTACAATTAGAAGATTGTGTGTTGTATCTGTTGGATGAAAAAAAACAAGTTTTACACCAAGAAGCTGCTTTTGGAAATAAAAAACAAGATGGATTTGAAATACACGAACCCAAAGAAATCCCTGTTGGAAAAGGAATCGTAGGAAGTGTTGCCAAAACGGGAAACTACGAACTCATCAAAGATACGCGCAAAGACAAGCGTTATATTGTAGATGATAAAGCGCGATTGTCTGAATTGGCAGTTCCGATTTATGTAGAAGGGAAATTAAAAGGTGTGTTGGATGCGGAACATTCTCAGTGTAATTTCTTTACAGAAAATCATTTGTATCTATTTCAACTCATTGCAAAATTGACAGAAAAGAAGTTGCTTCAATTACAACTGAAAAAAGGGTTGAGTATTTCGGATGATAATTGCTATTACAAAGAAGTTTGCTCATTAATGAAAGAAAAAAAACGCTATCGAAACCCTGAAATAAAACTCAGTACCCTTTCTCAAGAGATTAATATTAGTGCAAATTATCTTTCGCAAGTAATCAATGCATTAAGCGGACAAAACTTTTCCGATTTTGTAAATAGTTACCGAATCAAAGAAGTAAAATTAAAATTATCGCATCCTGCGTTTATAGAATATCCTGTATTGTCCATTGGATTAGAAGCTGGATTCAATTCAAAGTCTGCTTTTTACAATTCTTTCAAAAAACACACAGGAATGTCACCCACGACCTTTCGGGAAAAACACCCATACAAGTCCCAATTCCTTTAGTTTCAACAATTCGGGACACTTGAAACCTTTGTCAACACTAGGTTTGCATCGTTATAAATTTTAAAAATCAAAATGATGAATACAAAAACTAAATTGGCATTATGGGGAATGATACTCTTAGTTGCATTTTCCTTTGCAGGAACAAAAAAAGGCGAGAGCGCCAAAAACGAAGCAACACTATTTGCTCCGAAAACCCCGAGTGATTACGCAGCGCGCCATGCACTTTCGTCAGCGCAATATCAAACGGAAGTCACCAATTTTCACAATGCAGGTTACAAACTAACTTATGTGGATGGTTATTATGTAAACGGAAAAATAAAATTTGCAGCTCTATGGAAAAAAGGAGAAACATCGACCTTAATTCTACGTCATAATCTAACATCAGATCAATACCAAAACGAGGTAACAAAAAATCATAAAAATGGCTATCGCTTAATTCATGTTGATGGATATTCTGATGGAAATAAAGATCGGTATGCAGCTATTTGGAACAAACAAAGCACCAGCGGATTGCGAGCGCGTCACCGAATGACCGGAACAGAATATACTGCCGAATTTCAAAAGAATAAACAAGATGGCTTCCGTTTGGTACACATTAGCGGTTACGGAGTTAACGGGAAAGCATACTATGCTGGTATTTGGCAAAAAGCAAGTTCTTTAGGAGTTGTAACACGTCATGGATTAACGAGCAAACAATACCAAGAAACGGTTGCAACCTATTGGAAACAAGGTTATCATGTAGCACAGGTTGACAGTTATGATGTGCAAAATAAAGTCTACTACGCCTGCATTCTGGAAAAAGGGCTTGGACAATTTAGTGCGCGTCATGACATGAATCCTAAAAATTATCAATTAGAAGTGGAGAATCATTACTATCAAGGATATGTGCCAATTTCGGTAAGCGGACACGATGCAGGAAATGAGGCAGGTTATGCAGCAGCTTTTAAAAATGTAACGACTTGGAAAAGTAGTGATATAAACCAATTGGACGCTAAAATTAGCAAAGTAATGAAAGAGTACAAGCTTCCGTCAGTGGCTATCGGAATTGTAAAAGATGGAAAACTAGTCTACGCAAAAGGATATGGTTATGGAAATAAAGAAGATAAAATAATTGCGTCTGCAACGAGTCAATATCGATTGGCAAGTATTTCAAAACCTATCACAGCAGTCGCTATTATGAAATTGGTAGAACAGAAAAAATTAAAACTAAATGATAAGGTTTTTGGGAAGAATAAAATTCTAGGGGAAAAGTATGGTACCAAACAATACAATGCGCGCGAAAAAGCAATTACAGTAAAACAATTATTAATGCATACAGCTGGTGGAGATTCATGGGATAACAACACAACTCCAGAAGATAAAGATGCTTTGGGCGATCCTATGTCGCTTAGAACAAAAGAGAGTTTTAACAAACTAATTAAAAGAGTCTTAGATAACACAAACCCAACGCACAAACCAGGATCTTACTGGCAGTATTCTAACTTTGGATATTGTCTTCTAGGAAGAATTATTGAAGTGAAAACAGGAATGAGTTATGAAAAATATGTACGAAAGCATATTTTAAAACCATGCAATATCACAGACATGAAAATTGGCGCATTGGAAAAAAAGAAACGTGCGTACAGAGAAGTTGTTTATTATTCAAAAGATAAACCGTATGAATTACAAATGAATAAAATGGACAGTCATGGCGGTTGGATTGCTTCTGCGGTAGACATGATGCGATTCATAGTTCATGTAGATGGTGATCCTTCAAAAAAAGATATTCTCAAAAAAACTACGGTAACTAAAATGGCTACAAAATCAGCTGTAAGTGGAAACTATGCAAAAGGTTGGACAGTAGTTGGTAGCACTTGGACACATGGCGGCGTAATGACAGGAACAAATACATTGCTTAAAAAGAAAGGGAATGGAATTAGTTATATCATCTTAACAAACTTTAGAGAAAGTGATAAAGAATCGCACAGAAATGATTTAGAAAAAGCAATGGAAGATGGAATTAAAGCAATTAAATTTTGGCCAAACTTAGATTTATTTTAACGAAACTCTGTTTTGAAAAACCTTTTTAGGTGAATTCAAAACTGTAAGTTGAGTTAACTCCGCTGAAGAGCGGAGTCTAATCTAAATATAGTATTAGAAATGTTGAAGCATTCTCATGCTTGATTTGCCACTGCACGGAAAGCGATTTCTGTGTGGTGGTTTTTTCTCTTACTATAATTACGAATATGAAAATTATAATGAGTTAAAAGTAACGCTGTATGAGATACAATTAATCATCTTTAAAAATTAACTTTGAAATTCATAAACACTTTAAAAACTATGGACTGGATATACAATATTAAAGATCCACTTGTGGAAACCATGCTAGGAAGTTTACTGCTATTTATAGTTGTTATTTTATTAACCAGAATAATTGGTTTGCGTTCTTTTGCGAAGTTTACAGCTTATGATTTTGCGTTTACAATTGCCATTGGAAGCATTTTATCTTCTACATTAACATCAAGCACAACCATAGTTCATGGTTCAGTTGCAATTGCTAGTCTTTTGGGATTAACGTATATTTTTTCAACCTTACAGAAAAAATTTCCAGCGTTGAGTTCGGCTATCTCAAATAAGCCATTATTATTAATGAAAGGAAGCGAAATATTAGATGAAAATCTAAAAAAAGCACGAATTGAAAAATCTCAATTAATGGCGAAACTCCGTGAAGCAAACGTGTCACAATTCAGTCAAGTGCTGGCGGTTGTTTTAGAATCTACAGGAGCTATTTCTGTGTTGCACAAATCTTCAGATAGTGAACAAAAGGTAGATTCTGAAATATTAGAAGGAGTTCGAGAAACACCTTAATTTTATTATCAATCCAAAATATAAACATTCAAAGATTTCGGCTTTTCAATATTTTGAGATAATGACAAGTGAAAATCAACAATGAAAGCATTCAAAATACTACATTTTGTAGTACTTGATGTCTAACTAAATCATTATTTTTAAGGAAACTAACTGTTTCTTCCGTGAAAAAAACCATCACAAGTATTTTCTGTGTCTTTTGTTGTTGCTTTGTACACGCGCAATATTGGACTAAGCAACATTTTACTGTTGAAAATGGTTTGCCCGATAATTACGTGTTTGCTTTTGAGAAGTTTCAAGAAGAAATTTATGTGGCAACTGATGGCGGTTTGGTTACGTTTGATGGCATTCATTTCAAGATTCGCAATAAAAAAGAAATTCGGTATCCTGTTTCATTACTCAATAAAAACGATGAAACTTTATATATTGGTTCTTGGTTAGACGGTATTTTATCAATAGAAAATGAAGAAATTAAAAATGTATATCCTGCGCGGATCAACAGAATTCTGAAATACAAAAATAAGTGTCTTATTTATAATACATATCAACGTTTTGCGCTGTTAAGTTTTAACGCTGCAAACAAAATTGATACGATTATCAATTGGGAAAAAGTCAATAAAAATAGACGTATTGCTATCGATACTTCTTCTATTTACATAAGTGAAGGAAAAACGGTTTCTGCGTATAACTGGAAAGGCACAAAAGAAGAAACATTTCAGTACGAAACAACCTCAACAATTGAAGCTATTAATAGTATTGAGAATTTTCTATTTTTTGGCGATCGTGAAGGGAATTTAACGTGGTCTGCAAAAGATGATCTTTCGCAAAACAGCACACATACATTTGAAAAACCGTATACAATTACGCGGATTGTTCCTTACAAAAAACAACAAATTTTAGTGCAACTAAAACATCGTGCAGAATATAATAGTATTTATAAAATTACTTTTGACGAATCGCACTCAAAAATCACCAACATTGAAACCTTATTAACTATTAAAAACGGTATCAGCGAAATTTTCGTCGATCAAGAAACCATTTATATTGCTACGTATGGCAACGGATTTTACAAACTATTTCCGTCATTCATAAAATCGTACCAAAAGACTGATTATCAAATTCCTATTGCAAAATTTAGTTATGAAAATGATGCAGGAAATATGGTTTTTGCAACGGAAAATGTTTCGTATACACTTCAAGAAAAAGATACATTTGTGCAACAAAAAAACCCGTTTCGACTTAATACAATTTTTGAATTTGACAACAAACGCTATTTCTCTTCTCATGACAATTTGTATGACGAATCGCTAAAAAAAATTACAGCTTCACGAGTTGATAATATTATTTTCGCTGAAAAGAATGACACCATATTTCATTCTAAATATTGGTTTAGTCGATATCATAATGGCGCTCGAGAAAACATTTTTTGCACTCAATATAGTGCGCAGGATAAAAAAATAAATGCGGGAATTTATTTTAACAACTTCATCTATATCGGAACACAAAATGGTGTCAAAAAATTCATGAAAAACAATGTCGATATTTGGGAACGAATTCCAGATACTACACTGCAGAATTTCTTCGCTCAAAAAGTAATTAAAAATATTATTCAACACAAAAATGAACTCGTTATTGCAACGCCATATGAAGTATTTACATACAATCAAAAAGAAATAAAACCATTACTTTTTACAGAAGATGACATTTATATCAACGCAACTTTTGTAGATACTAAAGATCGAATTTACATAGGAACCAACAAAGGATTTTGGATACTTACAGATTCATATACGTTTCATTTTAATAGCAAAAACGGTACAAATTCCGATAATATTTACAGTTTCTATCAAGATAAAAAAGGAATTATTTGGAGTGTTTCTGGAAATGGAATTATGGAGTTCAATCCAGATTTAATAGATATTACACTACCACCAAGAATTGAAATTTACAAAAAACACATTCAGAATGATTACGTGCAAATTCACTTTAAAAGTTTTGTAGACCATTTTCCAGAAGCCGTACTTTTTGAATACAAAATAAATGATGCTAACTGGAAAAAATTACAATTTACACAACTCGAAATGAGCAACTTAAAGCCTGGAAATTACAGCGTTTCTTTTCGTGGAAAACATATGAATAGCAATTGGTCAATTCCTGAGACGTTTCAATTCAAAATTCAACCAAAATGGTATCAAATTACTATTATCAAGGTTTTTATTTTCATTGCAATTGTGTGTCTGCTGTTAGGATTTTTATGGAATCGCTTGCGCGTGATAAAACGCAGAAATGAACTATTATCAAACGAAATAAATCAGCGTATTTTTTTAGAACATAAAGTAGCACATCTTCGCGAAGAAATAGCGCGTGATTTTCATGATGAAATCGGAAACAAAATTGCTTCAGTCATTGCGTTATCTAACAATTTAAAACTCAGTAGAAAAGTAGCTTCGCCCAAAATTGACAAAATTTCGTCGCTTTCCAAAGAAATATATCACACCGCTAAAGACTTTGTTTGGTCATTAAATCCTAAAAATAATAACATAGAAAGTTTGTGTAAATATCTACGTGATTATGGCGAAAATTTCTTCGATCTTTTTGATGAAATAGACTTTTTGTATCTTGAAGTAGACATCGTTCCAATTGACATATCGTATGTGAAAAGTAGAAATATCATTTTGGCTTACAAAGAAATCTTGGCTAATATTATAAAACATTCGCACGCGACAAAAGTTGTTTTCAAAGCCAATTTGGACAATTATATATTTACCATACAAATTCAAGATAACGGCATCGGAATTGACAAAATTACGGCAACCAACGGAAACGGATTGAAAAACATTCAGAAACGCATGGAAATGATTCATGCCGAAATGCGTGTTGAAAAATCAGCAGGCGTATTTTACACATTTACACTCAATTTAAAAGAAGAACTTTACAACACCGACGAATTATGAAAAAATACATTTCCATCATTGAAGACAATACTATTTTCAGAGAAAATATTGCTGCGTACATTCAACAATTAGACGGTTATTTTCTATTAGGCGCGTACGGTTGTTTTGAAACTGCTTTGGAAGATTTTAAATCAGGAAATCACGCAGATATTGTATTAATGGATATTGGTTTACCTGGCATAAACGGAATTGACGGCACAAAAATCATTAAACAACAATTCCCAAAAACTGAACTTATTATTGTCACCGTTTTTGAAGATAGCAATATGGTTTTTGAAGCTTTAAAAGCTGGCGCATGCGGATATTTAACCAAAAGTTTAGGTTTGCCAGAACTCAATAAAGCTTTGGGAGATTTAAAAAAAGGTGGCGCGCCAATGAGTAATAAAATTGCGAAAATGGTGGTGGAATCTTTTCAGCTAAATCATCAAGATACTACGTTGTCCAAACGTGAAAAAGAAGTGTTGACGCTTCTCGCGAAAGGCAAAACATATAGCACAATTGCAGAAGAATTATTTGTGTCTAAAACGACAGTCAGAACACACATTCGAAACATTTACCAGAAATTGCATGTCAATTCAAAAGCAGAAGCGATACAATTGGCAAACGAGAAAAAGATGATATAAAAACTCACAGCATACGCGTTATAAACCTAAAAAATTATACGTTGTAAACTGTGAGCTTTATTTTGCAAAACCAAATGTTTAGCACATCATAGAAACACAACCTACATTGCATCGTGTTAATGTTTCAAAAGTCCCACAAACGCCAACACACGATCTATTACAAGTTCGACAAGTTAAAAAAGCTATAGTACTTCTTGCAACACCACCAGAAACCTCGTCTGTTGTTAAATTAGAAACTAATTGTTTCTTTAAGTTGAGTCCTGTTTTTAAATTTTGTTTTTTCATGATTTATAAGTTTTTGATTCATTTCAAAACTACTTCAAACAAAAGCATGCTAAGTCCTACAAATTGTATGATTTTTCATAAAAAACATTCTATTTTTCTCAAAATCAGCTAAAATGTTAAGTTTCTTGTATCATCATCTCACATTTGATACCTTAGCAATTGCTATGAAATTTAATTATTACGCATATATCTTATTTGTGTTTTTACTCGCTTCCTGCAAAAACGAACCGTACGAAGAAATTCCTGTGGAAGAAGCTGGCGAGTTTAGCAATGTGCGTCTTGAATTTACAATTCCTTCCAACTTTCCGCCATTAATTTATGATGTGGAAGGAAATGCACCAACCGAAACAGGTTTTGAACTCGGAAGACGTTTATTTTACGAAGGTAGAATGGCTTCTGATAATGTGGTTGCTTGCGGATTTTGCCACATTCAAGAGTTTGCTTTTACACATCACACACATATTATAAGTCACGGAGTTGATGGCGCTTTGGGAAGCAGAAACGCGCAACCGTTGCACAATTTGGCGTTTCAGAACGAATTTACTTGGGACGGCGCAGCAATGCATTTAGACTTGCAACCAATTATTCCGATTACGAATGAATTGGAAATGAACGAGACATTTACAAACGTAATCGCAAAATTACAATCACATCCAGAGTATCCACGATTGTTTCGTGAAGCATTTGAAAATGGTGAAATTAACTCAGAAAATATCTTAAAAGCATTGTCCCAATTTATGATTATGATGGTTTCTTCCAATAGTAAATACGATAAATTCCGTCGTAATGAAGGAAACGTAACCTTAACGGCAAACGAAGCGCAAGGAATGGAATTGTTCGGTCAAAAATGTGCTTCTTGTCATGCAACTGATTTATTTACAGATCAATCATATCGCAATAACGGTTTGGCAATCGATTCAGAATTCAACGATATTGGACGCGCACGTGTTACAGGACTTTCGGAAGATAATTACAAATTCAAAGTGCCAAATTTGCGAAATATTGAAGTTACCTTTCCATATATGCACGACGGACGTTTTCAAAATTTAGAACAAGTTTTGGAACATTACCGAAGCGGAATTTCGGATACTGAAAACTTAGATGATATTTTCCGTCAAGCGGATGGAACACTCGGAATTCCTATGACCAATGAAGAAAAAGCACGCATTATTGATTTCCTCAAAACACTAACGGACGCTGATTTTGTTTTTGATGAGCGGTTTTCGGAGTTTTAAATTAGACCAAAAAAAATAGTAATTAAGATGAAACGTACATTTCTACTTAATTACTATTTTTAAATTTCTTGTGATCAACTATTTCTTATCTGATTACTTTTTAATAAACTTAATAGCGTTGCTATTTTCAAATTTCAAAAAGTATAAACCATTCGTTAAGGAACTAACATTTATTTCTTCATTATTACCGATACTTCCACTGTTTATGACAGCTCCAATTGTGTTATAAATTGTATAATTTTCTATTGAAGTCAATCCGTTAACTTTTAAAACATTAGTTGCTGGGTTTGGGTACAAACTAAATTCATTTCCAGCAGTAAAAGTAGCAACTGACAAAGTTCCATTATCAACACTATTAGCCCAGTTAGAACAAGTTCCCATTCTGGCAAAGTTAAAGATGTTTGTATGCGAACCACTATTTGAATAATCTAATATGATAGAAGTCCAGCTATTATCTGCTTCAGGAGTTGTTCCATCAGCAAATCTATAATTTAAAATCAAATCACTAGGAGCCGTTGCAACCGCTTGGTTTTTATTGGCTGCAATTTCAGCGATTGTTCTTACCGAATTCCAGACTCTTACTTCATCAAAAGCACCTGAAAAATAGGAATTATAATATTCCGAACCGCCTACTCTAGCACTTACGGAATCATCGAATACAGGTGTAAATCCTCCCGTTAAGGTAGCTTCTAAAGTAGCATCAATATATAATTTAATTTGAGAATTACTTGCATTATATGTAAATGCTATATGATGCCAATTAGCATCATTTATTACTGTTGTGCCAGTAACAGTAGACCAACTATTCAAATTATTTGCTATTCCAGCCACTACAGTACCTGTAGCTGTACGCTCAATAAAGTATCCTTTTCTTATTGTTGAATTACTATGTTTTGAAAAATAATGTTTTCCTACTCCATTGTCATCTCTCGTCCAAAATTCAATCGTAAAACTGTTATTATCTGAGTTTGTACCGAGTACTCCATTTCCGCTGTTTGGAATATTAAAAAAATCATCTACTCCATCATAACACAATGCTGGATCTATAGCTTGTGCATGTACGTTTATTGCACTGATAAAAAATAAGGCTACTAAAATGTAAATTTGTTTCATGCTTTTAAAGTTTTTTAATGTTTACTATTTCTAGTAAGGGGATTTTTATTGTTTCGTTTTTTACAATCAAATATGCTTTTTTGATTACGTGACAAATGTATGATACTATTATAATATTTTCTATGTAGAAACTACCTATTTTACTAAACTAGGTAAAAATACTGAGTAGTAATTTCCGCATCAATTATTTCCTCAAAACACGTGCGAATACTGGCTTTGTCAGTGGATATAAATTCTTATAATTTTTAATTTGGGCGCATCGCCAAGAAAATTTGGCATCAGGTGTTTACTGAGTAAAGTCGAAGTGTTATTTGTTGCAATTCTTCGCTCCGCTCTGAGATTTTCACTGCTATCCTTTGCGCGGGTTTTGGGAAATGAAATAGTGTTTAGAATTTGGTCGTAAAAAATATTCTTGTAATTTTAAGAAACTAAACTCAATGCAATTAAAAAAAATTCAAAAGAAAATCAATCAACTAATTTTCATTATTGTTATAACTTCACTAACTGCATGTTTTGGTCAAGAAATCACTATTGAAACTGATACACTTCACATATCAAATCATGGCTGGTTGAGAGAAGTAGCTTTTTTTAAAGATAATTTATACCTACTGTTTAGTACCGATAGAAAAAATACAACTGGAACATTCAAATCAATGAAAATTTATGATAGCAATGGTAAATTTATTGAAAATGTATTTTTGTCAAAAGAAGCAGTTTCCATGTTTTATTGCGACTTAAGAGTAAATGACAAACGCTTATACATGGTGCAAGAACATGCATTTGAAAAACAAACTTTTCTGCTTGAAAAATTCGTGGCTGATTTTAATAAAATACCAAAAAAAGATATTAATATTTATGAAGATGCTGACTTCATTATTTATCCTAATTGCAATGGAGAATGGGGCGCTTCAATCTATTTTAAGGATAAAAAAGACAACAAAGTATATGAATTTGCTTCTTCTTGTAATTTCAATTTCTTAAAAGTAGAACAAGGATATTTATTAACTAATAAACATGAAATTTTAATTATTAAAGACCCAACAAAACTTTATCAATCTAAACTCACATTTGATAGAAGTTATCTTGAAAAAGAAAATCAAGGCGTGGAATCATTTTTTAAATCTGAATTCGAACTATACAAAAGCTTTAGAATGTACGATAAATTGATGGTTATTTACAACGATTCAAAAACTACACATATTGGAGAACTAAAAAACAACACGTTGACATCAGTGTATCGTTTTAAGAAACCTTATAGCTTTTCTAATTGGTTTACGGACAATAACAACAACTCAACTATATTACAAATGTTCACATACGAAAGTTTAGATTACTTTGGTTATAAAGGATTTGAGATGAAAGGCGTATTCTTAATAAGTGATGGGAAATTTAAAATGTATCACTTAAAATAATTTCTTAACGAATGTTTTTCAAACTTAAAGTTTCGTTATTCTTTCTAATTTGCTTTTTTATTTTCAGAATAGGTGGCTCAATTATCATCAAAAAAAATCAAAAAATTTCACTTAAAGCACAATTCTAAATTAGTTGAGAAAGCATTCTATGTTTTTAAATTCCACACAATCTCACCAAAAAATCAATCAAAATTCTCTTATCAACAAATTCTATCATGTTATATGTTATATAAATGTTAGGTTTCTTCAATAAAAGCGGCAAATAGCATATCTTTGCATATTGAAATAAATAGAATAAAAAATGATAACAGTTTCAGAAACAGCCCGTAAAAAAGTAGTCGAACTCATGACAGATGACGGTTTTGACGCAATCAACGATTATGTTCGTGTAGGCGTAAAAAGTGGCGGATGTTCCGGACTCTCGTACGATCTTACATTTGATAAAAGTCACGCAGTAGAAGATAAAATTTTTGAAGACAATGGCGTCAAAATTATTGTAGATAAAAAAAGCTTTTTATATCTCGTAGGAACCACACTAGAATTTTCTGGTGGATTGAACGGAAAAGGTTTTGTATTCAATAACCCAAATGCACAACGAACTTGTGGTTGCGGAGAATCGTTTTCTTTGTAATGTTTGTTCAAAGTTCTATGTTTAAAGTTCAAGGTTAAATGGCAACTATAAAACAGTTTGAAGATTTAGAAATTTGGAAACTATCTCGAATACTTTGTCAAAACATCTTTGAAATTGCAAAACAAAGTGATTTAAAAACCGACTACAAGCTTTACAATCAAATTAATTCTTCTTCAGGTTCCGTTATGGACAACATTGCCGAAGGATTTGAACGAAATGGAAATAGAGAATTTATACAATTCTTATCAATTGCAAAAGCTTCTTGTGGCGAAACAAGATCGCAATTGTATAGAGTTGTAGATAGAAAATATATTACAAGTGAAACTTTTGAAACATTACAAACAGCAACACTTGTATTAAGTAAAAAAATAAGCGCATTTATAAATTATTTGTCAAAAAGTGAAATGAAAGGTAGCAAATACAAGAGTAAGCAACCTTAAATATTGAACTTTAAACTTTGAACAAAAAAGAAAGAATGAGTAAGTATACCGAAGAAGAATTACAGAAAGAGCTCGAAACGAAAGAATACGAGTACGGGTTTTATACAGATATTGAAAGTGATACATTTCCCATTGGACTTAATGAAGATATTGTGAAAGCAATTTCTAAAAAGAAAAATGAACCAAAATGGATGACTGATTGGCGTTTAGAAGCGTTTAAAGTTTGGTCAGAAATGGAAGAACCAGCTTGGGCAAATGTAAACTACACAAAACCCGATTTTCAAGCAATCTCGTATTATTCAGCTCCTAAAAAAGCAGATCCAAATAAAACAATGGACGATGTAGATCCTGAGTTATTGGAAATGTACAGAAAATTAGGAATCTCTATTGATGAGCAGAAAAAAATGCAAGGTGTCGCTATTGATATTGTAGTCGATTCAGTTTCTGTGGCAACAACATTCAAAAAGACATTAGCAGAAAAAGGAATTATTTTCTGCCCTATCTCTGAAGCAATTCAAGAACATCCTGAATTAGTCAAAAAATATATGGGAACTATTGTTCCTACCAAAGATAACTTCTATGCGGCATTAAATTCGGCGGTTTTCACAGATGGTTCATTCTGTTACATTCCAAAAGGCGTTCGTTGTCCGATGGAATTATCAACGTATTTCCGAATCAATCAAGCTGGGACAGGTCAATTTGAGCGTACGCTTTTAATTGCTGATGAAGGAAGTTATGTAAGTTATTTAGAAGGTTGTACAGCGCCATCGCGAGATGAAAACCAATTGCATGCGGCTGTTGTAGAACTCATTGCAATGGATGATGCAGAAATTAAATATTCTACAGTTCAAAACTGGTATCCAGGAAACGCTGAAGGAAAAGGTGGTGTTTTTAATTTTGTAACCAAAAGAGGATTGTGTGAAAAGAATGCGAAAATCTCTTGGACACAAGTAGAAACAGGTTCGGCAGTAACATGGAAATATCCAAGTTGTATTTTGAAAGGTGACAATTCGGTTGGGGAATTTTACTCAATTGCTGTCACAAACAATTATCAACAAGCGGATACAGGAACTAAGATGATTCATCTTGGAAAAAATACCAGAAGTACAATTATTTCCAAAGGTATTTCTGCTGGAAAATCACAAAACAGTTATAGAGGTTTAGTACAAGTTGCTTCAAAAGCAGATAATGCGCGTAACTTTTCTCAATGTGATTCTCTATTGATGGGAAACAAATGTGGCGCACACACATTTCCATATATTGAAGTAAAAAACAAATCTGCACAAATAGAACATGAAGCAACGACAAGTAAAATTGGAGAAGATCAAATTTTCTATTGCAACCAACGTGGAATTAATACCGAAAAAGCAATTGCCTTAATTGTAAACGGTTTCAGTAAAGATGTGTTGAACAAGTTGCCAATGGAATTTGCCGTAGAAGCACAAAAATTATTAGAAATTTCATTAGAAGGTTCGGTAGGATAATCAATCACACAAATACAATTAAACATGAAAAAAATCTATTTCGTATTCGCAATATGTTTACTAATAGTAAGCTGTAAAAACGACGCTAAGTCAAACGAGACAGAGACAGGAGAAGAAAAATTAGGATACACAGAATCAGTAACTGTTGGAAATGAATTTGAAACATTTTCAGGAATGTTTTTATACTTAGAAAGTGAAAAAGCTGCTGTATTTCAAACTGCTGGAAGTAAAATGTATGGTGTTGTTGTGGACGATCAAATGTTGGCATTAAACGAACAATGCAAACAATTTAAGAACGAAGACCACAATATGATTCCTGTCGTTATTAGAGGCGTACGGAAACCAAATCCTATAAAAGATGCTTGGGAAGAAGTTATAGAAATTAAACAAATTGTTTCTGTACAAAAGCCAAACGAAAATCAAGATGGTACTATTATCATCAAAAACAATCAATAATTCGATTAAAATATAACACATAGTTAGAATGTTACACATAAAAAATCTACACGCAGGTATTGAAGGAAAAGGAATTCTGAAAGGAATCAACCTTGAAGTTAACGCAGGAGAAGTACATGCGATCATGGGACCAAACGGATCAGGAAAAAGTACGTTGTCTGCTGTTATTGCAGGAAAAGATGAATATGAAGTTACAGATGGAGAAATTTTCTTGAATGGTAAAAATATTGAAGACCTTTCTGCCGAAGAGCGCGCACACGAAGGCGTATTTTTATCGTTTCAATATCCTGTAGAGATCCCTGGAGTTTCTGTGACAAATTTTGTTAAAACAGCAATCAACGAAACACGCAAAGCAAAAGGCGAAGCAGATATGCCAGCTAGCGAAATGTTGAAGAAAATTCGCGAGAAAGCGGAATTATTAGAAATTGATAGAAAGTTTTTGTCACGTTCGCTAAACCAAGGTTTTTCTGGTGGAGAAAAGAAAAGGAACGAAATTTTCCAAATGGCAATGTTAGAACCAAAATTAGCCATCCTTGACGAAACGGATTCTGGTTTGGATATTGACGCGTTGCGAATTGTTGCCAATGGCGTGAATAAATTACGCAGCAAAGACAACGCTGTGATTGTAATTACGCATTACCAACGTTTGTTAGATCATATTATTCCAGATTTTGTACACGTTATACATGACGGAAAAATTGTAAAGTCGGGAACGAAAGAATTGGCGTTAGAATTGGAAGAAAAAGGATACGACTGGATTAAACAAGAAGCGACTATTTAAGGATCGATTTTTAAAACGACACACATGGAGTTAAAAGATAAATTATTGTCATCCTTTATGGTTTTTGAAGATCGTTTGCACGATGAATCAAAACACTTGAATGATATTCGTAACGATGCGATTCAATCGTTTCAAGAAAAAGGATTTCCCACTAAAAAAGAAGAAGATTGGAAATATACATCACTAAATGCTTTGTTGAAGCATGATTATTGTATTTCTCCAAAACAAGAAACCGCCGTAGAATTTAAGGAAGTAAAGAAATATTTCATTGACGATATTGATACGTATAAAATTGTATTTATTGACGGAAAATATAGTTCTTTCCTTTCTGAAACTACACATGACGGAATTGATGTTTGCCTGATGAGTTCTGCATTGAACAAGCCGAAGTATAAAATTATTGTTGATTCATATTACAACAAAGCTGCAAAATCTGATCACAGTTTAACGGCATTAAATACCGCATTTGCTTCGGAAGGCGCATACATTCATATTCCTAAGAATAAAGTAGTTACAAAGCCAATTCAAATTGTTCACTTTTCTACTGGAAATGAAGCAACTTTAATGTTACAACCACGTAATTTAATTGTCGTTGACGAGAATTCACACGTACAAATTATTGAGCGTCATCAAAGTTTGACATCAAATGTAGTATTGACAAATTCGGTAACCGAAATTTTCGCAAATAAGCGCGCTATTGTTGATTATTACAAGATTCAGAATGATAACCAAGAAGCTTCTCTGATTGATAATACGTATGTTTCTCAAAAGCAAAGCAGTCGTGCTTCTGTACATACATTTTCTTTTGGTGGAAAACTGATTCGCAACAATCTGCAATTCTTCCAAAAAGGAGAACATATAGATTCTACTTTAAAAGGAATTACGATTATTGGTGATAAACAACATGTAGATCATAATACATTGGTGCATCATATTGAACCAAATTGTGAAAGTCACCAAGATTATAAAGGTATTTTTGCAGATCGTTCTACGGGAGTTTTCAACGGAAAAGTCGTAGTAGAAAAGGAAGCACAGAAGACAAACGCATTCCAGGCAAATAATAATATTTTAGTAGACGATAAAGCTACGATTAACACCAAACCTCAACTTGAAATTTTTGCAGATGATGTAAAATGTTCACATGGTTGTACTATTGGTCAGTTGGATAAAGATGCTTTATTTTATATGCAAACGCGCGGAATTCCTAAGAAGGAAGCAAAAGCATTACTTACGTATGCTTTTGCTAATAACGTTTTAGAAAGCGTGAAGATAAACGCCATTAAAACTCGAATCAATAAATTAATCGCTCAGAAATTAGGTGTTAATTTAGGATTCGATTTGTAAAAAAAGGAAAGATCAATTAATAAAAGAGGCTTTCTAAAAAGGCTTACTTATTGTCATTTCGAGCGCAGTCGAGAAACATTAAATCTCGATTATCAAAGCATTTCGACTGTGCTCAATTTGACAATTGTATCTATTCTTGACTTTTAAAAGATTACAATTCAATCTCTTCCGCAAGAATTCTGTGAATATCTACCTCAGGAAGTACTATTTGTAATTGTATTGCAATGGAAGCAAATTGCGGATCTTGTCGCAATTGCTGCCACATATTTTTGATAAATTGATTAAAGCTCTCGTCATTTTGTTGTTGATATTCTGGATGATCTTTTATCATTATTAAGATTTGCTGAATGGTTTCTCTACCTTGTGCAACTTTAGTTTTGATAGGTTCATGTAAATGTGCCAATACATCATGAGCAACTTCCAAGCAATTGGCTCCAATTATAAATTGATGTTTTCTTTTTTGCGGAACATCTTTGTTTTTTGACACAAACATTTGATTTTGTAAAATGCTCATCCGACTCGATTCTACAAACCCAAACTGTTTTAATACTTCTTGATTTTCTAAAAGCCAACGTTCAATCTCCGCAAAGAAGCGGAAAGATTTGGAACGAAGCAATTCAGAAATCAATCCAACTTTAAAAAGTGACGTTTCAAAGAAGGTGTTTTTTTCTATAATACTTGTTTTCATCTGTTTGTATTTTATTGTTCTTACTATATATTAGATAGTATAATAAGCAACGTGGGTTTATTCGTAGTTTAAAACTTGTCTAGTTTCGCCGTTTTCATCAATATCGGTTGTCCATTCCATCGCATCATCTGTAATACTTACTTTGATGTTAATCATGCTTGCTGGATCGTTAATCAACTTTAATTTTTGTGTTTCAATAATTACTGGAAGTTCTTGAATTTCTAAAGGTCGTTGTGCCAATCTACTTTCAACTTCCGGAATCATTACTGCATAGAAAGCATCCTGAGGAATTGATGTATCAACAAATCGGTAACTTACTTCTGCAAAGCCATAGGCTACTTTATTTACAGCCGTCTCATATTTTTGAGTTGATTCTGAACTTGCAGTCGTTTGTGTTGAACCATCCGCAGTTTTTGTACTGTCTGGACTATCAGCAGTTGGTGCAGCTTCTTCACTAGGCGTATTTGCTGTTTTTAGTTCGGATGCAGCTGCGGTTGATTTTCCACTTGCTGCTTGTGCAACATCTATTGCCAATGAATCCAAAGTGTCTTGTTTGTCAGGGTAAAAAGACAAAAAACTGGCATTAAATGCGACGATGAATGCTGTTTTCACTTCTCTCTCTGTGTACGGACGTGAAGTTGATTGTGTGGCATCAACAGCAACAGGAATAGTAAGTTCCATATTTTTAATACGAATATTTGGAACTGAAAAATGCTTTAACATAGGATTGTTGGCATATTCATTCGCTATAACTAACGTTTCAATATCAGATTGTACTTTGGCATTTGTTATTTCCTTGTAAATCTTCCCTATATAGTCTTTTAATAAAATCATGATTTTGTTTGTTTTTAGGTTAAGGAAACCTCCGAAGAGGCTTCCCTAATTTGTTTAGTGAACTAAGATTTAAGCTTGTGTGATAGCTTCTTCAAGAATATCTAAAACTCTACTCATACCTGCTGGCATTTCGTCTTGCACTGCGTGAATTCTAATATTCATACTGTACGTACGTGTAGACTCATCAGAGTAACGAGATTTCTTTTGGTAAGAATAACTACCGTTGAAGTTTAATCTTCCAAATCCCCAACGTAATTTCAAATCAACACTTAATGCTAATTTGTGATCAGTTGTCGTTTCTACTTGTGTAACACTAGAGATTTTTGCATTAAAATCAATTGTAGTGTCTGCAACTCGTAAATACGGAATTGGAATAATGGTTAACAAAGGTGTTGTCAATGTTACTTCTGTTGCTAGTCCTTCAACATCTTTCATGTACTTGAATGTAACATTTTTGACATTTCCTGTATCATCAAGACCAACTGCGTTGATAAAATCTACTGTTGATAAAGCTGCTGCGGCTTGCGCGTCAATAACTGCTGTTAATGGCTTCCCTAACATCGCACTAAAGTTGATGTTAGCTATTTCATTTGGATTTACTGGCATAATTGTAATAATTAAAATTTTGAACCTACTCTTTTTTAAAGGATTTTCGGCTTTCTCCTTGGTTTGTAAAAAATAGTAGCGAACTGTTTTCTACGTCATTTTAAGCTTAAAATTATATTCTTTTCGAAAGAATAACATTGCAAATGTAAAACATATGTTTAAATTATACAAACATATTACATAAATATAATGTAAAATGTTATAATTAAATTGTAATATGTTGTAATTTAATGAGATGGGAATTGAGAAATTTAAAAATATTCTGTATTATACAAGAAGTTGTTCAAATTAATAGCATACTTATGTATACAAAGAAGCATTAAATAGCTGAAAATGTTTTACATATTAAAACATATGTTTGAAATTAAACGAAATTTGTATAGGAGAATAGAATTTTTTACACGAAACAGGTTCTCGATACGATTTTTCGTGCCTCAAAATCACTCGAACTGACGCTTCATTATACTTTTGAATTCAAAATGCACAATGGATTATATATATACAAAGTTAGATTGAACTCACGTTAATTATTCAATTGCTGAAGAAATTTCACTTAGGAATTTATTGAAATCTATGCCGTCACTTCCGGCTAATCCAAAACGAACTACAACTAAGTCTTTTGATGGAATGATATATACACGTTGTCCTTGATAACCGTTTGCCGAATACATGTCTTTTGGTACATCTGGGTGAAATCCGCCAGCGTTTAGCCAAAAGTGTGCTCCGTAACGTGCGTCTGAAGTTGGTGTTGGCTTGGTAATATAATCTACCCAAGAATCATCAAATATTTGGGTGCCATTCCAGTTTCCTCTGTGTAAGTATAGCAATCCGAATTTTGCCCAATCGCGCGTGTTTGCCCAAGAATATGATGAACCTACATAGTTTCCTTCCATATCAGCTTCAATCAACATAGAATGCATTCCTATTTTGTCAATAAAGTTTACATACGGAAAGTCTAAGTATTCTTGATGATTTTTGAATTGCTTGCGCAAGATTCCTGATAGCAAGTTGGAAGTTCCTGAAGAGTAATACCAAGTTTCGTTGGGTTTTCCAACCAACGGTTTTTCAACTTGCGATTTGGTCATGTCTTTTTCTAAGAATAACATTTTGGTTACGTCAGATATTTTACCATAATCTTCTTCCCATTCTAAACCACTATTCATTTGTAATAGATTGTGAATTGTGATTGCGTTACGTTCATCGCTTTTCCAGGCTTCTATTGGTGCTTTGTCCCAAACATTGAGTTTTCCTTGATATTGTAAGACTCCATACATTGTACTTATCAAACTTTTAGTCATGGACCAACCTAAGATTCTAGAGTCTTTATTAAATCCATCTGCATATTGTTCTGCCAGTATTTGATCTTTGTAGATTATTAAAACAGCGCGTGTTTTTTTGAGATCTTCTCCGTTTTCTTTCGCGAAAGCGTAATTAACAGCGTTATTTATTTTATCGTAATCAACATTTGAAAATGTAGTATCTTTTTGCTCCATATTTCCGTATGGATATGACGACATCCGCGCAATATTTGTACGATATGGTATTGGTGTCTCTTTAGAAACATCATACTCATCATCAATGAGAACACTTCCTAAGCCTTTTCTGTACACAGCAGTTCGTTCCATGAAACCGTATACAGATGCCGAAGCTGATTTTGTAGCTTCGTTCACAACATCTACTGCAATATTTACAGGTCCAAAATTATTATCTGTCTTATCGGTAAATTCGGCAGTTCTTCCAGCAACAAAGACTGACGAACTCATATTTTTAGCAGAATATCCTGAGATAATGTTTAGTCGCGAATAATTAAACGCAACAACAATTGCAAGAATCGCAATGATAACGAGTGAAATTTTTAAGGCTTTTTTCATGACAAATGATTTTCGAACTTCAAATATATTAAAATGAAATTTAGTTTATACGTTTCAATAGTGTTTTTCCTTATTCAAAATTAGGAAAAACACTTTAAAAAAGTATCCATAAAGCTGTCTATCAATCGATTAATTAAAGAGAACTTTGTAAAACTGTTACGTAACGGTAAAATAAATATAAACCATTTAAAAATTTAACAACCATGAAAAAAAAGAAAAAAAGTTTAAAGAAATTGACATTGAACAAAAAAGTTGTGTCAAATTTAGAAGGAAATCAAGTTAGCGGTGGAACACTTGTTACCGTTTTTTGTCCAACTGCGCTCAACTGTCCAACAAGATTTAACTGTCCAACATTTGGTGCTTGTCCGACATTACGCATTGATTGTGTAAAGACTTTAGATAGTGGTTGCATTAGAACTATAGATTGTTCGTTTGCTGGCTGTCCTTCAGGATTTATATGCTAAAAACAACCTAACTAAATTAGTGAAGAAGCTGTTGTAATGACGGCTTCTTTTTTTAGCTATTTGCTGCTAATAACTTACTCTTTCCACTGTAAAGATTCAATCAACGTACGAATGTCTTTTTTGATATATACAACCGCTGGATAAATGGAATCGTAATTTGGTTTCGCGTTAAAGTATAATGAACCTGTTAGGAAATGTTTTGTACTGTCAGTGACATAAAATTGTGCTTGCGAAGCTGCATTTCCTTCTACTTCATAGACTATTCCGTAGACATTTTGTTCTTTGTTGTCATAGATAGTTGGATCTATAGCGTCTGCTTTTACAGCATGCTCGTAGGTAAGTTTTTGCACATCTTCTAGTAATTTATCTAAATTTCCATTAATCGGAATGTATGATAAATGCAAGGTTCCGTTAAGCGCAGGATATTCTAAATTTATCCAACATTTTTTCTTCTTTGGAACAATCAACGCAATTTCGTTTTTGTCAAATGTAAACGGACAATCTGATTGTACTTTGGTATAGTTTGCCGTTGGATATTCTAAACTTAGAAATCCTTTTGGTTTGGGCAACACTTCTCCATCACAAGAAATCAATAGCATACTAAGAACGAATGTGATACTTATATATTTGATTATCTTCATTATTTGAGTGTTACTTTTACTTGTTTTAAACGTTTATTGTCTATTACTTCCACAGCAAACGTATAATCACCGAAGTTTATTTTATCTTTTACTTTTGGAAAACCTCTAAATATTTCTAATACAAATCCTGCAATGGTTTCAGATTCTCCTTTGTGTGATTCAAATTCGGAAGTATCAACCAATCCGATTACTTTGTAAAAATCTTTTAGATTCGTTTTTCCTTCAAAGACATAATTTTTATCATCAATTTTAGAGTAAATTAAATCTTCATCATCAAATTCGTCACTAATATCGCCTACAATTTCTTCAATTACATCTTCTAACGATACTAAACCAGATGTTCCGCCATATTCATCAACTACAATGGCTAAGTGAATTTTTTTGTCTTGAAATTCGCGTAATAAGTCGTCTAGTTTTTTGTTTTCAGGAACGAAATAAGGTTTCCGAAGTATCGTTGTCCATCCATAATCAGCAGTATCAATGTGCGGAATTAAATCTTTTACATATAAAATTCCTGAAATATCGTCCAAACTATCTTTGTATACTGGAATTCGCGAATATCCTTTTTTGACAATTTCTTGAATTACTACATTGTATTTCATATCTTCTCGCAATGCAAATACGTCCATTCGTGGTTGCATTACTTGTTTGGTATCTGTATTTCCAAACGAGACAATTCCTTGTAAAATTTTCTGTTCTTCTTTGGTAGTTTCGTGCTCAGAGGTCAATTCTAATGCTTGTGATAATTGATCTACCGAAAGATGGGAACGTTGCTTTCCGAGTCGTTTCTGAATTAATCCAGATATATAACTCATCGGAACACTAATTGGCGTAAAGAGTTTGTCTAAAACAATCAATGGATACGCCATCATTGCGGAAAATTTGTGCTTGTTTCTACTTGCGTATACTTTTGGTAAAATTTCTCCAAAGAGTAAAATTAAGAAGGTAACTACACCAATTTCTATGACCAATCGAATCCAAATTGTCGTAATTCCTGAAAAGAAAACATCGCTCACCGAAGCAAATAATAGCACGGTGCTAATGTTGATAAAGTTATTTGCAACTAAGATAGTTCCTAATAGTTTTTTAGGTTTTCGAAGTAATTTAGCGACTAATCGCATGCGAGCAGAATCAGATGCTGTCGCTTCGTTTACATCAGTTTGCGATAAGGAAAATAGTGCTACTTCGGCTCCAGAAATGAGCGCAGAGCAAAATAATAAGATACCAAAAAAAACAATTTTAAATATAATCAGTCCTGTAAAGGCTGTTGTAAATAGTAGTATACTGGGTTCTGGATCCAAAGTTTAAATGGTTAGTTATATTTCGATTAAAATGGTAGATCATCTTCTTCTTCAACTTGCGACGCTTCTGGCGCAGTTTGTTGCGGCTGTTGCGGTTGCTGTACAGGTTGCGCTGGTTGTCCAGCAGCTTGATGATTTGTTGTTGTATCTGTATTCGTATTTGTAGTAGCCGCTGGTTTATTTGCCGCTGCTGCATTTGATTGTGCTTCTTTCTTGGTAGACAAAAATGTGAAATCGGTTACTTGCACTTCCGTAGAATATCGAGTATTTCCATCTTCACCTTGCCATTGTCTGTTTTTCAAACGTCCTTCTACATATACTTTATCGCCTTTACTAAGGTATTTTTCACAGACTTCAGCCGCTTTGTTACGGACAACAACATTGTGCCAATCTGTATTTACAACGCGTTCGCCTGTTTGCTTATTTGTGTATGAATCGTTTGTTGCTATGGGAAAACGCCCAATACAACCGCCACCTTCAAAGTAATGCATTTTTACTTCATCACCTAAGTGTCCTATTAACATTACTTTATTTAGTGTTCCGCTCATGTTCTTAAATTTCTGTGTATAGTCAAATGTACTAAAAAACCATCAAAAATTGAACTCTTCAATGAAGTTTCCAATCAGAATTGGTACTGGATATTTTCTAATTTCCTGCAAAGATATTCCGTTTTTTAGACTATTCGCTGTTTCTACAATCCAAAATGTGGTATGTAAGTGTTGATGTGATAGTTTGTGTACTTTTATTTTTTTGTTGAATTGTGTAATAGAAAAGTCTTTTATATTGATAATTTCTTCTATTTCAGCTTGATACTTCTCAATGTTTTCAACTTCCTTTGTTGTTTCAAGCAATGGAAATTGGTACAATCCTTGCCAAATTCCTTTTCCTTTACGTTCTTCCAGAAGCGTTTGTTCTTGGGTTGAAACCACAACAAGATAGTTGAACCAACGGTTTTTGACCTTTGTTTTTTTCAGCTTGACTGGCAATATTCCGACACGCTTATTTTTTAATCCTAAACAACTTGAAGCTAACGGACATATTGTACAATTTGGACTTTGTGGTTTGCATTGCACTGCGCCAAACTCCATAATTGCCTGATTAAAATTCGCAGGATCTTTAGGATCTATGACTTCAAAAGCTAGTTTTTTGAACGTTTTTATTCCTTCCGTACTATTAATAGGTATATCAATATCAAAATAACGCGCCAAAACTCGGTACACATTTCCGTCAACTACGGGTTCAATTTCGTCAAAACAGATCGATGCAATGGCACTTGCTGTGTAATCTCCGACACCTTTTAGCTTCAAAAGTGCTTTATACGTGTTTGGAAACTCTCCATTATAGTTATTTACAATATCTTTTGCGGTGAAATGTAAATTGCGTGCACGCGAATAATAACCGAGTCCTTGCCAAAGTTTTAATACGTGTGATTCTTCGGCTTTCGCCAGATCGTACACGGTTGGAAATTCTTCTGTAAACTTCTGATAATAAGGAAGTCCCTGTGCTACACGCGTTTGTTGCAGCATGATTTCGGAGAGCCAAATACGGTATGGATCTTTGGTTTTTCGCCACGGCAAATCGCGCTTATTTTGGAAATACCAATGTGTAATTTCTTTGGAAAAGTTCATCAAATAAAAATAATACGCAAAAATATATCTTTATATGGTTAAATTTTAATCAATTAGAATATATATATTATCTAATTAATTATATATTTGCAACCCTTAATTTTTATAAAAAATAAATAAAATATATTAAAATGACGAAAGCGGACATCGTAGCAAAAATTTCAGAGAAATTAGGAATGGAAAAAGGTGAAGTACAGGCAACTGTAGAAACTTTTATGGAAGAAGTGAAGAATTCTTTAGAGAGTGGAGACAATGTTTATCTTAGAGGTTTTGGTAGTTTTATCATCAAAACAAGAGCTGAGAAAACAGGTAGAAACATTTCTAAGAACACTACAATTAAAATTCCTGCTCACAATATTCCAGCATTTAAGCCAGCAAAAGTTTTTGTTGAAGGAGTAAAGAGCAACGTTGAAGTAAAGTAATTGAAAGAATAATTATTAATTTTAAAAACATAGAGCATTATGCCAAGTGGTAAGAAAAGAAAAAGACACAAGGTGGCTACGCACAAGCGTAAAAAGAGAAGAAGAGCTAATCGCCACAAGAAGAAGTAGTTTTAAGTAAACTACTTCTTTGTTTTATTATAAACATAAAACAAAACGTTCTTTGAAAAAAAATTGCATACCAAAGTAAGCACTACTGTCTTGTGGTAACTTACACGTATGTATATTTTATTGGGTAGAAACAATACCTGTTGAAAATTGTTTAATCCATCTGTACATTTATTTATGTATGGATAAAAATGAAATCAGAGTGAATAAAGAATTAATCATTAGATCCAATTCCTCTGAAGTTGATTTTGCCTTGCTAAAGGATGGAAAACTTATAGAGTTACATAAGGAAGAAGATAGTAACGATTTTGCTGTTGGAGACGTATTTCTTGCCAAAATAAGAAAACCCGTTTCTGGACTAAATGCAGCTTTTGTAAATGTTGGCTACGAAAAAGATGCCTTTTTACATTATCATGATTTGGGACCGCAACTTCCTTCCTTATTGAAATTTATAAAACGTGTAAGCACAGGTAAATTAAAAGATTATACATTAAAAAACTTTCCGTTTGAACCAAATATTGATAAGAATGGTAGCATCATGGATGCAATTAAAGCCAATCAATCATTACTTGTTCAAATTGTAAAGGAGCCAATTTCGACCAAAGGTCCTAGAATTAGTTCTGAACTTTCTATTGCAGGACGATATATTGTACTTGTTCCCTTTTCGGAGCGTGTATCTATATCTCAAAAGATAGAAAGCAAGGAAGAAAAAGACCGGTTAAAACGTTTGGTACTTAGTATCAAACCGAAAGGTTTTGGCGTTATTGTACGTACAGTAGCTGAAGGCAAAAAAGTAGCTGAATTGGACCAAGACTTACAAAATTTGTTGACAAAATGGTCAACAATGTGTAAAAAGTTGTATAAAGCAGAACATCCGTCGAAAGTATTAAGTGAAATGAATAAAGCGTCTTCTATTTTGAGAGACATATTTAACGAATCATTCACAGGAATTCATATAGACGATGAAGATCTTTATTACGAAATTAAAGAATATGTGCACAATATTGCACCTAAAAAAGAGTCTATCGTCAAATTGTACCAGTCAAAAGTTCCATTGTTTGAAAAACATGGAATAGAACGACAAATTAAAACCTCTTTTGGAAAAACAGTTTCCATGAGTAAAGGCGCGTATTTAGTAATAGAACATACCGAAGCGTTACACGTTGTTGATGTTAACAGCGGAAACCGTTCTAATAAAGCCCGAACACAAGAGGACACCGCATTAGAAGTCAATATGATTGCCGCAAAAGAAATTGCAAGGCAACTCCGGTTGCGCGATATGGGAGGAATTATCGTCATCGATTTTATAGATATGACCAATGCAGATCACCGAAGAACTTTGTTTGAGCATTTGAAGACAGAAATGAAAGACGACAGAGCGAAACATAAAATATTACCTCCAAGTAAATTTGGTTTGGTACAAATTACGAGACAAAGAGTACGACCAGAAGTAAATATTAAAACGAGAGAAGTAAACCCTAATGGTGACGGAAGCGAAGTAGAAGCTCCGATTCTTATTGTTGATAATATTATAACTGATCTAGAAAGAATATTAGCCAAGAAAGATGGCTTCAATGGAGTTACGTTAAACACGCATCCGTTTATTGCGGCGTATCTCACAAAAGGATTTCCATCCATCCGTTTCAAGTGGTTTTTAGACCATAAGAAATGGGTAAAAATATTACCAAGAGATGCTTACACGTATCTACAGTATCGTTTTAAAGATAAAGACGATAATGTTTACAATTAATAGAAAAGCGACCAGAAATGGTCGCTTTTTTTGTTTGTGGTTGTTTGGTATTAAACCATACTCATATTTTTTAATCTTAACGCAAGTTATAAGATTACACTAATATGAAGATTTACAATTCGTGTAATAACGTTCGTCATTCGTCAAGCTGAACTTGATTCAGCTTCCCATAAAACAGTAAGTGGTGAATGAATATTATAAATTTGAGATTACGAGATAAGTTAGGAATGACTCAAAAAAGGCTTCACTAAAAAACTGATTTGAAACTCATGGTTTTTTTCCACGAATGCACGAATTTTTTTAGGTTGTTTTTCGGCACAAGTCAAACTTTCCTCAGTTTCAACTTCAACTTCAACTTCACTTTCAATTTCAATCCTAAATTCAATCCAAAAAAAAGCAACACATTCACTTCAATACTTGCAATTCATTTTCAAAAAATTACTTTTTGTTTTATCTTTAAGAAAAAAATAAAAAATGATACGAAAAGGAACAGCAGTCAAATGGAAATGGGGAAACGGACACGCAGAAGGTAACGTTGAAGAAACCTATACAAAATCGATTACGAAAACAATTAAAGGTTCGGAAGTTACCCGAAACGGCTCAGATGACGACAAAGCACTTCACATAAAACAAGAAGATGGAACGAGTGTTTTAAAGCTAGAAAGCGAAGTGGAACGCAATGATTAAACATTCAGAAAAATTAGTTCGCTTTCAAAATCATAAAGAAAATCTCTCATTAATTTCTAAATATTCATAAGATCGATTATATTTCAAGTCTAATCGATTTATTATGAAAAAATTACTATTCCTTTTTGTTGCCGTTTTTATATGTTCTTGCGATTCTAAAAAAGAAAAAACAGTCAACGTTGAAACAACTCAAGAAACTGTACCAATTGAAGAAGTCGAATTTTCTAGTGAAGAAGATTCTGAAATTGAAACAGCAGAAGATATTGCATTTGAAAAAGCATTAGAAGAAGTTGCCATTGGCGGAGAAAATCTTCGTTTTGAAGAAAGTGATAACGGAAAATTAGTAATGAGTTTTGACATTGCGACACTTCAAACTATGGCACAACAAATTGAGCAACAACGTGCTAATATGCAAAATACATACACGTACGATTCCGATGAAGATAAAAAAACAGCGATTGAAGCTATAAATATGTCTTTGGCAATGTTTGAAGGAGAATTTTGCTGTACAACGCATAATGGAAAACATTGTGAAGATTCTAAAAAATTAAAAACTTTGGAAACTAAATATAATTGTGCAAGGTTTAAAAAGAAATCATAACTTTAGGTTTACAGTATGCTATTCTTAGTCCAATCCAATATTTATTCCGATCCAGATCATGATCGAATTTTCGAAGCTTTAAGCGATCTTAATATTCCGTATGAAACGATTGAGCTCAATTCGGAAACGAAAGAAATTACCGTAAAAGCTAATCGTGCAGATGTTTTTGTGTATGGTTCGGTGAAACTTGCACGACTTGCCAAAGAAAATACACATTGGAATCCAGGTTCGTTTTACGGTGGAAATCATCAATATAAAATCTACGCGGAGTATTATAAAGAGAATTTACTCAATTATGATGTGGAAGTTTTTAATTTTGAAGATTCAATTGCTTGGAAACCAAACGAGCAGAAATTCATCAAACCGTATAAAGATGCTAAAATCTTTACAGGAAAAGTGTTTACCGAGTTAAAATGGAATGATTTTGTTCAGCATTCACTCGAAAATCCAAAAACACCTTTATTGAATACTGAATCATTGATTCAGGCATCAATTCCAAAAGAAATTTATAAAGAAGCTAGACTTTGGATTATTGGTGGACAAATTGTCGCCGCAGTCTATTATAAGTTTAATGATGTTGTTGTTTTTGAAGCAGAAGTTGCTCCTGAAGGAATTGAATTTGCTAAAAAGATGATTCAAACCTACGAAGTCGCAGAAGCATTTGTAATGGATATTTGTTTAACGAATTACGGTTGGAAAATCGTAGAAATTAATTGTATTAATAGCGCAGGATTTTATCCAAACCTCAACGTACATAGTTTGGTTAAAGCGTTGCATATTTATTTTTCTTGAAAATAAATACGCAATTCTTCGTATTGTTTTTTCATAACAGAAAACCTATTTTTATTTAAGAATACTTTTAAATAAATTCAACTTAGAAATAGCAATTATGCAAAAACCATTGACCAAAAGTGATCGAAGCAAAATCCGAAAAAAGCTTGGCTTCATGTCCATATTCATCTTTGTTATTATCGGTATTTTTACCTTTATTTATACGATGATCTTACGAGATTTCACCACAAATGATGATGGATTTAGCTATATACCAATAGTAATGTTTGGCATTTTCGGGTTAATCTTTGCAGGAATTATTGGATACATGGTTTGGGTTTTTGTGTATGATTTGAAAAATGGAATTAAAAATTGCTTTGAAGGAATTATTGAAGATAAAAGACTCCACATTAAACATAGTACATCTACAAGTACAGGATCAAGAGGTTCTGGAAGAAAAACGACTACAAAACGCTATTATCATATGATTGTTGATGGAACTCAACACACCATAGAATATGACATGTACGCGAATGTAAGCGTTGGAGATCATGTTTATTTTGAAGTTGCGCCGAAATCTAATGTGATTTTACATTATGAAACTTCAAGACAAGCAGCTTCAGAAATACCAAGAAATATACCTAGATATAGCCGAGAAAGTTATCCTGATTCAAAAATAAGAGAAGCAGCATTTACAAGAGAAGACAAAAATAATCTGAAAGAATTTTATAAGTCAAAAGTAACATCGCGAGTACGAACTATTGCGTTTTTAAGCGTACCAATAATTATCCTAGCAATTTACGGATTAGCGTCACTTTTGGTGTTTATATTTCCGTTACCATTAATCTTACTATATCAATTGTACAAGCTACTGAAAATGCATCTTAACTATAAAAAAACGATTGATACAGGAAGAAAGAAATTGACGAGTACATATGTTACTGATAAATCTTTTACTACAGTTTCAAACAACGGCAGAACATCTGAAAAGTGTACACTTATCACTACTTATAAATCCATTATAACTCCCGAAATGGTATATCAAAATATTGAAGTAGGAGATGAAATTATCATACATGAAGCATTTCAAATGTCGCATATAATGGGGATTTCTGTAGATGAAGCATATTATTCTATATAAATAACGTGAATTCGACATAAGTTTACTCAAATAAAATTTTGAACATATTTTTAAAACAAGTGCTAAGTGTTTAATTTTATTTTCGTTTTCTTTGCTCGCACAACATTTCGACTCCGCTCAATGTGACAAGCAGAAACAAAAGAAAGTGCGCTTTTCCAGAGGTATTTTTAGTTTTTCTTTTAGAGAAAAACTAAAACCGCATGAATTTTTCTAAATTTTCTCCAAGGATTCGAAAATTCTTAACGAAAAATCCCTGCTATACTGCGGAAAAGACAAAAAATATTCTGAAATTTTATACCAAACTCACGTTAAATACCAACTAAACTTAAAAATGATTAACGTGTTATTTTCTTCGTGATTTTTCCTTTTTCTGTATCAATTACTACAATATATACACCTGAAGATTGTTCACGTAATGAAATTTTCTGATTCATATCATTGATGGAAGCCAATTGCTTTCCTAACATTGAATATAGCGTTACAGTATTTATTTGTGTTCGTGTACGTTGTTTAATTTCAAGTTCGTTGTTCGTATTCAGATAAACTGCCAAATCATTTTCAGTTATAACATCTTCTACATTTAATACTGTAGTATTGATAAATTGCAATTGAAATCTGTTTGGAAAAATGCCATCGGTTGTAGTAAATGTGTAATCAGCTAGTTTTATATCGTGTGTGATGTTTAATTGTAAGTCTTTTAGATAGACATCAGTTGTGTTTAAAATTCCATCAAGTTCACCAAGACTAATCGTTAAATCGCCCAAAATAGTGGAGTCGTATCCTAACGGAACAATATCACTTTCTATAAATGTTGGACGTCCTTGAATTCCGTATTCATTCGTAGAATCTTTTGAGTAAAAACTAACATAATTTGATCCTTTTAATCGAATACCATCGTACAATCTGTCTTTTTGTAAGGTTGCATCATCAAAAAACCCAATTAATAATTCACTGAATACACCATCGGGATTGGTTAGATTTAGCCAAACTCTATCTTTTTCAATAGTTGGATCATTTTCAGCAGTATTCGGTCTAAAAAAATCATTATTCGCATATGTATTACTTCGCATACTATTGTTAAACGTAACTGTTCCGGCAGTAATAGCTTCCATGAAGAATCCTTGTCCCGAAGCAATAAAACCAGTTGGTGCGCTACTTCCACTTATTGAGCTTGTACCAATGCCGCCAACCGTATTATACATAGCGTAATCATCTGTGCTGTAGTTAAATGCATGTGGCCCAGGATTTGAAATAGAAACATCATCAACGTGTGTCCAAAAGTATAAAGTTCCAGTAATATTTGTGTTGAACGCTACAAAATCGTCAGCACTAATTGCTGAAGGATATGGATTTCCAATAAAATTCCAATCATCATCAGCATCTGTTGCATCAGCACTTAAACTAATTGGTGTTGTGAGAACTCCGTTATTCACAATTCCACTAAAAAGGACTGTTTCTGTTCGAGGAAAAGTTCCTGCTGTTGGTCCCATAGCAGCATACCCAACTCCTGGCGTTATGGAATTTGCAGCAGCAACAACTGTCCAAACATCACCATTATCATCGAACTCATCATTGTCTAAGTCTTCAAAATTTGCAGCTAAATAGCTGAACGTATAATCAAGACGCCAAGTGCCTAATACAGTTCCAAATGTTGTACTTGTTACTGGAGAAGACCAATACGTATAGTCGTATTGTTCAAACGAAGTTGTTGTTTTTTCAACATTAATAATTCCTGTTCCGTTTAGTGTAACGCTTCCAGCATCTTCAACCATAATAAGTGAACCTTCATGATTGATATTCATGATTCCTGTATCGTTTACCGTTAAATCGTTTTGAATATCTACATATGTTGCACTTGGAACTGTGAGTGTAACGCCGCTATTAATCGTTAGTGAACAAACTATAAGATTGCCGTGAGTTGTTGTATTGTAATTTCCCGCTAAGGAAACTATACGAGATCTATCAGGTCCTCCAGTACTCCAAACAGAACCGTTCCAACTAGTGATTCCTTGTTCATGTTCTCCTAGATATGGATTTGTTCCTGATACGGGGTTTTCTACTTCTGCATCTGTAAATTCTACCCAATCGTCACGATTCCAAGTTGTAGATGGTCCGCTAGATACACATGAGTTTCTTACAAAACATCTACGATCTCCCCAAAGTGCTCCATCACCAATAACATCTACTCTATTTGCCCAAGTATTGTTATCGTTTGTTGTACTTATAATGACAATATCATCGCCACTAAACATAGCTGCGCCTAAAGGAAATTCAAAAGTAGGATTCCCGTCATATCCAACTTCTCCAGGAGAAGCATACGCTGGTAATACTGCTGAATTATGTTTGTACCTTCTAACTTCTCCAATTGCAATGTCTGTTGAAATAAGTACATTATTATTAAATGACGGTGAAATCACACTCGTCGGATCTGCCGCAGTTGGAGTGTCTGCATCTGCATTATTTAAGACAATAATGTAATAGGTGTTTGCTGGAATTATAGAACCACTTATGTTTTTTACTTCAACCCATTTGTTTGTAACTGTACCTTCATAATATTGTGTAATCATAATATCTCCAGAAGCTCCGCCATCATTATCGGTAATCGTTAAAGTGTGCGTTGCATTTGATGCTATAGATGCTGTTGTTCCGCCAGCAACATTTTGTAAGTTTAGGATAACTGTTTCACTTGGTTCTGCTATTGCATCATCGTTTGAAATAAAGATGGACACACATTGATTCGTTGATGATCCTGCTGGAAATGTAAGCGTTACAGGAAAAGAAATTGCTGCTGGAGTTCCTGCGCCATCATCATAATCGGTTCCATTGGTTGCTGTACTTCCACCATCAAGAGCTACCTCAACAGTTGTTGCAACTGATCCGCTTGGATTTGTGATTTCTACACATATATCTATAGTAACTCCACCTTCTGATAATGTTGAAGTTGTTGCTAAAAATTCTACTTGTGTGCCTGCGCATGGAGACATTAGTGAATTACTTCCTGGCGATCCACCAAGAGCAACTTCCTGCCAATTGGTTCCGGTATCAGAATTATCCATTGTGATATCTGTAACATGTAAAGAAGCATCATTTCCATCAGCTCCGTCCGCATCATCATAAGTCACAACATCTGCAACCGTAGTTCCATCTGCAGCAAATAAAGTGATTGTTCCCGCAGCATTAGATAAATTATTTGTGTCATTAATATTGGCTGATAGCCCATAATCTGGTGTGAAATTACATCCTGGATTAAAAGTTCCGTCTCCGTCACTTCCAACTGCAATTGTAATACAGGTTCCGTCAGCAATAGTAGTTCCTCCTGAAAATGTATATAATGTAGAACCGTTAAAATCTATGGTGTATAAACTTAGGCTTTGCGTGCTTCCTGAGACGTTACAAATTTCGATCCATTCATCATCAGTCCCCGAAGTATTATACATAATTTCAGTAATGACTAAGTCTGATACTGGCGGTGAATTTATAGTTAAGATTCCCGAATTATAGGTTATCGCATCCCAAAAATCACCCATATTATCTGCTAAAATTCCACCATAGGTAAAATCGCTACTATTAATTCTAAAACGACTTGCGTAATAATAAGTTCCAGCGGCTAATGGTGATCCAATTTCAGAAGTATATTGATCGTTATTTCCAGCATCTGAATCATAGGTAGAAACTACCCAAGTCCATCCAGCTCCAACACTTGGATCATTATCTGTTGTATTGTAACCAATCCACGCTTCAACATTTGCTCCTTGTCCAACTGCATCAGTAATTCCTGGCTCGTAGACTTGTGCGTATACATTGAACGTATCGCCTGCTGTAATTGTTGCTGTTTTTGGAAAGTCTACATTGCAAAAATCTGCAACATCCGGATTTACCGTTAGTTGCACAGAGTCATTGCTCCAAACACCACCAGAACCTCCATAGGTAAAGTTGCAACTATTGAGCCTGAAACGACTTGCGTAATAATAGGTTCCTGATGGTAATGCTGAACCTATTTCAGCACTAAATTCATCATTATTTCCAGATTGCACATTAAATGTTGCTGCAATCCATGTCCAACCAGCACCAACACTTGGATCATTGTTTGTAGTATTGTAACCAATCCATGCTTCTACGCCTGTACCAGCTCCTGCAGCTTCTGTTACACCAGGTTCGTATCCTTGTGCAAATACGGTAAAGGCATCGCCAACTGTAATTGTTTGAGAAGTTGTAGGAGATTGTATATTTGCAAAATCGAGAGCATCCGAACAAGATGATGTTTGTGAAATCGTGATGTTATCAATGTAAATTCCTTCGTCAGTAGAAGTCAATCCATTGAATTGAAGTCTTATGTCTAGTGTTGTATTGCTTGAAAGTGTAATTGCACTTGTTGCAAAAGTTTGAAAATCTGAAGAGTTTACAGTACATCCGTCGGCTGTTCCTTGAGTCAACGCTGGCAGAATAGCTACACATTCGCCATTGCCATCAAAATCTGTATCGAGAGATGCAGGCGTATTAAAAGTAGCTCCTGTATTTTGAACCCACATAAGGTTTTGATATCCTCCACCATCAACAGAATAGGTAATTAAAACTTCGTCTAATAAATCCCAATCATTATAATGATGCGCTAGCATATCTAGAGAAAATGTAAAATCGGTAGCTCCTGCAATGCTAATTTGGGTTAAATCAATTGTAGGATTGATTAGTGGATTATCTTCTACTGCCCAATAAAATCCTGTCTCGGAAGTTGTGCCTGGCAAATCAGCATTTGTGCGGTTAAATACATCTGTAAATCCTGTGCCAGAAGTAGCAGATGGAGTATATCCGCTATTTAAAGTTTCAAAATCAATTATTGTTTGACTGTTTCCAACAAAACAAATCAGAAAAAATAACATGGGGGTTGTAATTTTTTTCATACGGTTAAATTCTTATAGGGCTACAAATGTAATAAAAAATATAGCAACTATCTAACTTGTAAAGTTTGTTTTTATGAATAAATAGTCATTCTTTTGTAAAATTCATATGGAAAGAAAATCGTACTCTCTTAAAGAAGCCAAATTAAAGCTACAACAGTACTGCGTATATCAAGATCGATGTCATAAAGAAGTAAACGAAAAGTTGCGACAAATGAACATGATTCCTGAAGCGATTGCTGTAATCGTTTCTGAATTGATTGAAGATAATTTTCTGAATGAAGAACGTTTTGCCCAAAGTTTTGCGAGAGGTAAATTTCGAATTAAAAAATGGGGTCGTGTACGAATTGTTAGAGAATTGAAGTTTAGACAGGTTTCTAAGTATAATATTGATACTGCACTGAAAGAGATTGAAGATTCTGATTATATCAATACTTTGGACGAACTCGCTAGAAAACGTGATGCGGCTGTAAAAGAGAAAAATCCGTATAAACGGAAAAAGAAAATAGCAGATTATTTATTTTATAGAGGTTGGGAATCGCATTTGGTGTATGAGAAGATTAATGAGTTGGTGAAATGATTATATATAAATTTGAATTCTATTTTCTTTGTCTTTGCTCGCACAAAGAAAAGAAACAAAAGAAAGTGCTCTTTTCCATAGGTGTTTTTAGCTTTCTCTCCGGAAAGCTAAAACCGCAATCATTTTTCTAAATTTTTTCCAAGGCTTCAAAAATTCTTAACGAAAAATGCCTGCTACACTTCGGAAAAGAATCCGTTACGAGTAATTTTAATTTGGGAAATAGTTATAAAATCCCATTCTTTTTATGGGTTCTTGTGATTGCTTCCTCATTTTTCCAATCAATCCATTTTTGACCTTTTATTCTTCGCATGATGTTGTCGTATTGTCTCATTACGATAAAGTTATATAATGCTTTCGCTACGTTTTTTGGATTTTTAGTAATGGCACGCAAACTCATTGAAAAACCTGGTGTTATGTATTTCATGTAATGCCAATAACCTTCTGGCATATAGAGCACATTTCCATGTTCTAATTCTGTACTATATCCTTTTGCTTTTTGCAAAACTGGCCATTTTTCAAAGTCAGGATTGGAAAAATCAATGTCTTCACGAACGATTAATGAGTGTGGAATTTTGTATAGAAAGTCGTTTTGTTTTTGATCGAATAGAATACATTCCTTTTTTCCTTCAAAGTGAAAGTGGAAGATGTTTGAGAAATCAATGTCATAATGCATAAATGTATGCGAATTGGTTCCTCCAAAGAACATCATTGGCATTGATTTGAGTAATCTTAGACCAAAATTTGGCAACCAATAATCGTTTTGTAATGATGGGACTTCTCTAAAAATATTCCAAAGAAAGATGCGATATTTTGTAGGTTCTCTTTTTAGTAAATCTACATATTCAGCCATTTTCATTTTTGCGTGTGGCTCGTTGAAACCATCTTTGTAATCTACAGGTCTGTCGTCATACAAGGGAACTACTTTATCGCCTGCAATTTCTTTCATGTAGTCTAAACTCCATTTTTTATACGCAGGCCAATCTTCAATAAAATTTTCTATAACTACAGGTTTTTGTGGCTTATAGTAATTTTTAATGAAGTCCTTTTTGGTAATTGTTTTAACCCTTGGAATTTGTTGCAGATTCAATTTCAATATTCTAACGTTTTATGTAGCTAATTTACTAAATTGTTATGAAATTAGGTATTTTGAACATAAAAAAAGAGCCTATTTCTAAGCTCTTTTGTGTTAATATTTTGGTAATTATTACTATTTTTTCTCTAATACTGCCGCTTTCATTTTTTCTTTTGCTTCTTCATTTCTATCAATTTTATGATCTGGTCGAGACCATTTTGGCTTTTCGCCCAACGCTTGATATTCTGAATTTGCCGCTTCTACAGTTTGTGGTTGCGTCTTTTTGGTAAACGGTTTTTGAGGATTTAATCCTAATTTTTCAAACATTTTCATGTCTTCATTAACATCAGGATTTGGCGTTGTTAGTAATTTGTCGCCTGCAAAGATAGAGTTTGCACCTGCAAAGAAACACATTGCTTGTCCTTCTCTACTCATGTTTGTTCTTCCTGCTGATAAGCGTACTTGCGTTTCCGGCATTACAATTCTGGTAGTTGCTACCATTCGGATCATATCCCAAATTTCTACAGGTTCCTCTTTTTCTAATGGTGTTCCGTCAACGGGAACTAAAGCGTTAATTGGTGTAGATTCTGGTTGCGGATCTAGCGTTGATAATGCAACTAACATTCCTGCTCTATCGGCTACCGATTCGCCCATTCCAATAATTCCGCCACTACAAACTGTTACGTTTGTTTTACGAACATTGTCAATGGTTTCCAAACGATCTTCATAGCCACGTGTAGAAATTACTTCTTTGTAATATTCTTCCGAAGAATCTAAATTATGATTGTAAGCGTAGAGTCCGGCTTCTGCCAAACGTTGTGCTTGATTTTCTGTTACCATTCCTAACGTACAACAAACTTCCATGTCTAGTTTATTGATCGTACGTACCATTTCTAATACTTGGTCAAATTCTGGTCCGTCTTTTACGTTTCTCCAAGCTGCGCCCATACAAACTCTAGAACTTCCAGAGGATTTTGCGCGCAATGCTTGTGCTTTTACTTGCGAAACCGTCATTAAATCGTTTCCTTCAATATCTGTGTGATAGCGTGCTGCTTGTGGACAATATCCGCAATCTTCTGGACAGCCGCCCGTTTTTATAGAGAGTAATGTAGACACTTGCACTGTGTTTGGATCGTGGTGTAATCTGTGTACAGTAGCTGCTTCATATAGCAATTCCATCATTGGTTTGTTGTAAATTGCAATGATTTCTTCTTTAGTCCAATTGTGTCGAATGTTGTTCATAAAAAGATGTATTTGATGACAAAAATAGTTATATCCATTTAGATTCTGCTTCTGTTGCGTCTAAAATATCAATTTTTAATATTCCTGCAATTTGTTTCGCAACTTTGAACGCGTCTTCTTTAAGGAAGTAGAATATTACGGATGGAATATTTTTGCACACTGATAAACATTCTTGTTAGAATCCAATCGGATTTTTTAGAAAATTGAGTATTGGCATAAAAAAACCCACAAAATTTATTGTGGGTTATGAAATTGTAGTATGTCAGCTAAATACAAATACTATTATTCAGTAGTTTCTGCATCTCTTAAACCTCTACAATAGCCATTTACATAAGCTTGTCCTTCATCTCTATTGTCGGCTTCGAAAGTAAAAGTTGTGCCGTCTAAGCATCTTCCAGTGTAAGTGGCATAAACTATACCATCTTTAATTACTTCACTTACTTTTTCAATCTTAACGATTTTTAAAGCATTAACCTCTTCTTTTTTCTCTTCCACATTTGCTGCATTTAATAGGAATGCAGAAAACATGAAAATTACGAATAAATACATAACTTTTTTCATAAAATATTTGTTTAATGGTTAATTATATAGCATATTTACAATAAAAAAATGAGTTTAACAAGTTTTTTACTATCTATATTATTGTTTTTTCCTTTTATAAATCAGGAAGTTGCAATAAATGGTGTAGTTAAAAACAACAATGGTGAGCCTTTACCAAATATTCTTGTAACTGTACTATCAAAGAATAAAAATATGTTGGCTTATCAATACTCAGATAGTGAAGGAAAGTTTAATTTTACTTTAAAAGATGTAAATTCAGCAGTATATATTAAAGCATCATCTTTGTTTTTTGAAGAAAAAGAAGTTGAAATTGACACAACCAAAGATATCATATTAACACTCAATCCAAAAGTTGAAGTACTAGATGAAGTTGTTATTACATCATCTAATTATGCAAAGGATACCTTGAATCTTGATATAAGAAAATATAATTTAAAGAAAACAGAAAGTATTGAAAGTTCATTGAAAAAGATTCCAGGTATTAGTATTGATAAAGATGGTAGAATAAGGTATTGGAATAAAGAGATTGAAAAGATATTGATTGATGGTGATGATTTAGCAGACGATCAATATACTTTTATTTCAAAAAACTTACGATCAGAAGTTTTAGAGGATATTCAGGTTTTAAAAAATTTTGAAGAGAATACCGTCTTAAAAAAAAGCAGAAAATCGGATAAGATTGCGCTGAATTTAAAGATTAAAGAAGAATTTAAAAGTGTTTGGTTTGGAAACGTATCGTTAGGTTATGGAAACGGTCTGGGAAATGATGATGAATTAAAAACAAGTAGCAACATTGGGTTGTTAAGAAAAAAAATAAAGTTCCTAAATGCACAAAAATTTTCTTCATTAGGCGATGAATCAATTCCTGTTTTTTTTGGGGAAAGTGAATATGAAAAAAGTAATGCTGCCATCTATAATTTGAAAAGTATTGACGTCGCATTGCCTAATGAAGTTACGAACTTCACTGATGCTTTTGGGAATACGTTTTTAATCAATAAAAAAATCAAGAAATTAGTATTACGAAGTACTAATTTTATTGGTATTGACAAGCAAAAACAAGAATCGTTTAGAAGTACCGATTTCTTCTTTCAAGATGAAGATTCTTTTACAGAAATAAATAGAAATAGAGATAGAAAAACACTCTTTTTTGGAGAAATAGAATTAAAAAATCCTGAATTAAAAAATAGTTATTTTATAAATAAGCTTAAATACAAAATTGGTGCAAATAAATTTTCTTCGTTCTCTTTATTTGATACAGATGAAACTAATGATGATAGCAAAAATAATGAAGTAGCATTTTACAATTATCTTCAGTATACACAGCGTTTCAAAAAAGGAGTTATTATAAATAGTGAGTTGAATTTTGGAATTTCAAATTTAGATGAAAAAACAACAATTAATTCACAAGATGTAAGTTCGGTTATTCAAAGTGCTTCTCCGATAAATCAACGTGTAGAAAAACAATTTAAGTTTATCGACTTTAAAACAGATGCTACATTTCTACTAACTAAAAAATTGAAAGGAAAGTTACAGCTTAATTATAAAAACAATAACGAACGTTTTAATATAGGATTAAATCCTGTAATTACACTCTACAGTAATAATGTTGCTTTTTCACGAAGTGAATTTATTATAAAGCCATCTTTTATTTACAATGTATCCCGGAAAGTGAAATGGAAAGGTCATGTAAGCACCAATTTCTTTAGCTTAAATAACGTGAATAAAGTACTGTTTAATTACAATACAATGTTAAGTCTTAAATTTTGGGGAACGTTAGATCTCTCTTTTTCGCAGCGACAAAATTTTGCGTCGAATCAGAATTTTTTATTAAATTACTATATAACCAATAACAACACATTTAGAAGAGGTGGATTGCTTTTTGAACCTCTAAATTATGATCAATTGCGAATGAAATGGATTCATAAAAATCGTAAAAACACATTCAATAATGAGTTTTCCTTTACATACAAAAAAACAAAATCATCTTTATTAGACGAATTTTCTTTAGTAGATAATGTAAATTTCAACAATACTTTTCTTATATTAAGAGATGGAGAAGAATATGTGTTCAAGAATCAGTTTATATTTTTAGTAAATTCCCTCGGTTTTAAACTAGAAACTTCGCACTCTTTGTTATACACACCATTAGTAAATGAAGGTACAGAATTAAATGAATTATACTTTGGATTGTATAGTTTTGAGATTACTTCCTATTTTTCTTCCTCATTGAATTTCAATGCGAAATTTGAGTACAATAAAAATGTTCAAACGTTCAATGATACTAAATCAACTTTTGATACACGAAATTTGATTTTGGAGCTTAATTGGGATTTTACAAAAGCATTGGCTTTGAAAGTAAATGGTGGAATTTACGAGCTAAATGAAAACATCTATAACATATTTAATGTGTCTTTAGATTACGTTCCTGAGAATAAAAAATTCTCATATAACTTACGAATGAACAATGTGTTGAATGAAGACGAATTTTCATATCAAAATCGAAATTCATTTTTCACCTCAGTGACAACAATTCCATTAGTGCCGCTTTATACGTTTGCTAGTGTAAAATATATATTTTAACATTAAACCTTATATCATGAAAAGATATTTTCTTTTATTTCTATTAATTCCCCTTTTCAATTATGTGCAAGCGCAAAGTTCTCAAACTGGCATTATTTACTTTGACCATATAGATAACCATTATAGCGAAAGTTACAATGCGTATTTAGTCTTCAATCAAAGTAAATCCTATTTTGTAACAGCAAAGGATTCTCTAGGATTATCAAAAGGTGTTAAGGTTGCTAAATATAATGGAGAAGAGGAATTTGTTGAAGTAGCAGATTTTGATGAAATAAGTAAAACTAGAAAAAATGGTTTAGAAGTCTTTTTAGATAAATTACAAGACACGATGTATTTTACAAATGCATTTACACTAGCCTCTAAAACAATTTATGGAAAAGAAAAAAGACCAAATTTAACATGGAAATTTACAACTGATACCAAAATGATAGGTAAATTCAATTGTAAAAAAGCAACCACTTTATTTAGAGGTAGAAAATATATTTGCTGGTATACGGAAGAAATTCCATTGTCATACGGACCATGGAAATTACAGGGATTACCTGGAATCATTTTAGAAGCGAAATCAGATGATAACTTTTTTATTATAAAATTTAAAAAAATAAAATATCCTGAAGAAAAAGTTACCGTGCCTACAAATCAAAATAAACTCTTACCAAAGAAAGAGAAATTCATTTCTATGAAAGAATATATGTTGAAACAAAAAAATGAGATCAAGAGAGTTGATAATCACTTGAAAATTACTGCAAAACGATACGGAGTTCGAGTAAACCCTTATAACGAAAGAGATAACTTTCTTGAGATCTTTAATCAATAAAAAACACGAATATTCAAAACAGTTTTTTATATATCATAAATTAGAAAAAAGGGTTCACTTTCCGTATTTCATAAACATAGTGACTCACAATTGAAGCAAATAAAAAAAGAAAATTATTTTACAACCATTTAGATTCTGCTTCTGTTGCGTCTAAAATATCAATTTTTAATATTCCTGCAATTTGAGTTGCTATTTTGAACGCGTCTTCTTTGTTTGTTGTGGAATAGGCTTTAATGCGGTGGTTTCCGTTGTAAAATAAATTGAGCACTATGATATCATTTTTTATGGTAGCTTCCGCGCTCATTGATCGTACTATTGTTGACTCTGTTGTGCTAAATACAGAAATATATTCTATTTCGGGTAACTCTTCCCATTTTCCAAAACGAAGCCCAAATACTTCTGTAAAGGTTCGGTATTTGTTGATTTCTAAGTCAATTTCAGATCCATCTTTATGAAAGAAAAAGATAGACATTCCAGATAAAATCATTCCAAATAAACTTCCTGAGATTAGCCAAAGTGCTCCTAAAAAGAAAAAAGCAACGCCAAAAACGTATCTCATGACTGGAACTTTTCTTTTGAATACTATTTTGTTATTATTCATTGATAAAGTTTGTAAATAGTTTTATAGTACTGTAATTAGCTGCTTCTTGTTGTGCGGAAATTATAGAAGTAACGCTGAAGAATAGAAGATTTAGAGAACTCAACAATAATTTCATACGAATGATTTATTGTAAATATAACTATTTAATCGGAAGATAGAAATTGTGCTTTTAATGAAGAGAAGCATATTTAGATTATGCTTTTAATTTTTTACTATTATGATAAAACAAAATTAGAATTCCCCGAAAATTAATATTTCCGAGGAATTATATTATTAAATAAGATCTAGAACAGATGACATCCTATTCCACCTAAATGTCTTGGCACAGTATTACACATAAGAGTTACTCCACCTTTCACTTTTTTAATATCAAAAGAAGTGATTACTTGTTTTTTTAATTGTAAGCTTTTAAATGATTTTTTCATTGTCTTAATTGTTTTAGTTTTGTAAATGTTTGGAGAAAAATATCTCGCAAACTATAATTAATTTTTTCCGCGGAATTAACTAAAAAATTATTTCAGATGACATCCTAATCCGCCTAAATGTCTTGGTACGCTATTGCACATAATGTCAGTTGGGTCAGTTCCTCCACCTTTCACTTCTTTGATATCAAAATTAGTGACTACTTCTTTTTTTAGTTGTAAACTTTTAAATGATTTTTTCATTGTGTCAATTGTTAAAACGTAACCTACTCTATTAAAGGTTTTCGGTTTCCCCTATGAATATAAACATGCTAGCAATGCCTATACCAAATAAATTTTAAAATGATAGTTTAAAATCGTTTCTATTTCCTTTATATTTTAATATAAAATAGAACCGTAACAATGCTATGATTATATTTTCTATTTCATCTAAAAAAAATATAATTCAATTTTTTATCAACCATTTTAACTACTATTTGGTATTAAATTTGAATACGAATATCAATCATTTAAAATTTATAAAAAAGAGTTATAGCGCGAGATTAAATAAAATAGGGCATAAAAAAAGCCTTGCGAAAAACACAAGACTTGAAACCTACATAAGTGCAATAATTATCATTTAGAAATAGATGGACAATCTCTTAGAAAAGTATAATCATCAAAATCTGTTGGAATACTTGTTCCACCTTTAATTTGTCCGATAGTTTCTGAGTTTACTGCTGCTATTGTTGTTTTGTTGAAACTAATTTTTGTTACTTGTTTTTTCATAATTGAAAGAGTTTTTATTATCAGATCCTAAATATATGTTCTTACTAAAAATTAGCGAAATTATAATACCCGATTTTATTTAAAATAGGGTACAATTTTAAACATTTTAAATTTTTATCTTGTTCAATTCTTTTATGTAATACGATGGGTTTAATTCAGTTTTCTTTTTGAAATGCTTCACAAAAGAATCATCGCTTTTGTAGCCAAGTTCCGTTGCAATTCCTTTTATTGAAAATGATCTGAATTTTTTATCATTCTTTAGTCTTTTCAAAACATATTCAATTCTTAAATCATTGATATAATCCGTAAAACTTTTGCCTTTGTAGTTGTTAATTATCTGCGATAAATACGTAACATTTGTTTTTGTTTTTTTGGCAATAGATTGTAAACTACAGTTTGGATTTAAAAAATATTCCTGAGTTTCTAATTTGTTTAATCGTCCAATAATTGCTTTCACAGTTGCATCATCAACAGGAATATTTTTCAATTCATTTTTAGGTTTTTTTGGGAATATTTCTTTTTCATTTTCTTCTAAAGTCGAAATTTTTTCGAGAAGCGTTTTAAAAGTTGCCTGATTCGTTTTTTGCTTTTTAATGTATAAAATTAACGTCAGAAAAAAAGCGGAAGTAGCTATTATAATTCCCCAAAACATATAATTCATTGTTTGCTTGGCTGCTTTTTCTTGATTTCGCAATGCAACAATTTGAAGTAAAAAGGTTTCACTATCCTGCTCATGAAATTTGTTTGCTGCAATATCTTTATTGCGTCTTGCCGTATTTTTTAGGTCTATTACTTTGTTTAATAATGTAATTGCTTCTTTGTAGTTTTCTTTTTCAGAATAACATTTTGCAAGTAAATTATACGTATGTATTACATTGTCTTTTTCTAAATCTTTTTCTTTTATAAAAGCAATTGAATTCAGCAAATATTCAATTGCATCATCATATTTTTTGAGATCATAAAAACAAAGTGCTATCGCATAATTCGTGTTTACTTTAGGAAAAAAAGCATTTGCTATATTATTTTCTTTTAGAATTTTTTCTGCTTTGAATAAACACTCAAATGCCTGTTCCCATTTATTTTCATGTCTAAAATATTTTCCTTTTTTAATGTATAAATCAACAAGTCCTTCTTTATAATTTAGTTTTTCTGCCAATGCAATTCCTTTTTCTACATGCACAAACATTTCAGTATAATTCCCTTGAGCCAAATACGCATCACAAATAGTTGTCAATATTCTGACATGATTTTCTTTATTTCTGAAAGAAGCTTTATCAAGTAAACTTAGTGCATACAAAGAAAAATCGATGGCTTTATCTTCTTTATTTATTAAGGGAAGAAGCGCTATTAACCCAGAATATGCAATCAATTCCTGATCTATACTTTTATTCTTTTTGGCAATTGTTAGCGCATTAAAATATGCTTCAATCGCTTTTTCATTTTTCCAACTATACATATATGAATTGCCAAGTTTCATGTATGATTTGAATAAGAGCTCATTGTTTTTTGTCGCTGTTGCAAGCTTAATAGCTTTTAAAAAGTAAGAGATACTCTTTATGTAATTTTCATTTTTTTGTAATTCACTACCAATGTCTATATGTTGCTGTAACGTTGTATTTTTAGTGTCTTGAAAATTAATGGTTAGCACTAATTTTTGTTGCGAATAGGAAAGCGTGTGTATTAGAAAAAAAAGAATTCCCAATAAAAAAATACGCTTTAGTAATAGTTTTTTATATATCATACATTAGAAAAAGAGGATTCAACTTTCGTTGTTTTGTAAAGATACTAATACCAATCGAGGATTAAAGCAAATAAAAAATCCGCACAAAGGCGGATTTTTATCTTGTATACATGTGTTTATTTTATTCAGTATCGTCTGAACTTGTTATTTCAGGAGTAATTGCTTCGGTAGTTTTATCTTTTCCTTTTAAATATTCTGGCAAGTCCATTCCTGCCATGTTAAACATTTCCTGTAAAGGTGGAACTGCTTTGTACATTCCTGAGATAAAGTTTGACGTTGATGTTTTTCCATCTTTTCCGCCGCCGCCGTTTTCCCAAACAGTTACTTTGTCAATTTTAATATTTTTAATTGCTTCCGCTTGTGTTTTTACTAATTCTGGTAATTTGTCAGCAATTAATAATAATACCGCGTCTTTTGGACTGTTTCCAGCAGCTTTTACTATTTGTTCTAAACCTTGTGCTTGCTTCGTTAAAACTTCGTATAAACCTTGTGCTTCTGCTTGCGCTTTAAATAAGATTGCATCTGCTTCACCTTTTGCTCTTCTACGAATGCGTTCTGCTTCTGCTTCAGCGTCAATTTCGACTTTCTTTTTGTCAATTTCGGCCGGAACGATAATATCTGCCATTTGAGAAGAACGTTCTCTTTCTGCTCTTGCAACTTCTGCTTCGCGTTCTGCTGCGTATGATTCTTCTAAGGCTTTCGCCGTTTGTACTTTTTCAGATGCAATTGCTACGCGTTCTGCTTCTGCTTCACGTTGTCTACGTAAAGAATCTGAGTTTGCAACTGCAATTTTTGCGGTATTTTCTCCTTCTACAGCTTGTGCATTTGCTGCGGCTACTTGCGTACGCTCATCTTGAACTGCGTTTGCTTCACCAATAGAACCATCTCTGTTTTTCTCTGCAACTGATTTACGAGCTGCGTTAATTGCGTGTGCAGCCGCTTCTTTACCAAGTGCTTCAATATATCCTGATTCGTCAACAATATCTGTAATATTTACGTTGATCAGTTTTAAACCTACTTTCTTTAATTCGGTTTCAACACTTTGTGAAATATTGGTTAAAAATTTATCTCGGTCATTATTTATTTCTTCAATATCCATCGATGCAACTACTAAACGTAATTGACCAAAAATGATTTCCTGTGCCAATTCTTGAATTTCGTTTTGTCCTAATCCTAACAAACGTTCTGCCGCATTTTGCATGATGCCTGGCTCTGTAGAAATTCCAATGGTAAATCTAGAAGGTACGTTTACACGAATATTTTGCTTACTTAAAGCATTTACTAAGTTTACTTCTATGGAAATTGGCGTTAAATCTAAAAATTCATAATCTTGAATTACTGGAATAATGAACGCCGCGCCACCGTGAATACATTTGGCAGATTCGCCGCCACCAACTTTTCCATAGACTACTAAAATTCTATCCGAAGGACAACGTTTGTATCTACGAATAAATACGATGAGTACCAGAAAAATAAATAAGATGATAAATACAATTAAGACGAGCCCAGACATATCGCCTAGTGGATTTTCATTAGTGGTTTGCAATAAGAGGTTTGTTGTCATGTTTATTTTTGTTTATTGGTTGTACGATTAATATTCCTGTTCCTGTTATTTCTGTAACTTTGATTACAGTTCCTGTTTTTAAAGTTTCTTCACTGTCAGCAAGCGCATCTAATTCGCGTAAAGCACCTTGAATGTTGACATGTACTTTTCCTATTTTAGAACGATTGCCTCCGATGGTGAGATACACTTCTCCAACATTTCCGATAGCATTTTCTAGTTTTAATGTGCCACTACTTACTAATTTGTTGATGTAATGGATTAAAGATGCCATGAAAAGCATCATCATTAGTCCTGAAACACTAGAAACTAATATGGTAATAGTTTTTCCGTAACCAGCTTCTATACACGTAATTCCTGCCCAACTGAAAATGGTGAAAAACGCTACTAAGTTTTTGAAAGTGAAAAATTGAAATCCAATTCCGGTGTCGCTTTCTATGTCGGCATCTACATCGCCGTCAACTCCATCTGTATCACCAATTAAGAATGTTGAGATTAATACAAATATGAAGATGATGGACGAAATTCCTGCAATAACCCAATACGATTGTTCAAAAAATGTTAATGTTGAAAACCATTCTCCCATAGTGTGCGATTTTAGTTTGTTAATGTATTAATGTTTTGAATGATTAGTCCTTCGTAAGTAAAACTGAAACTGCATTTCCTCCAAATCCAACCGAATTGACTAAAATTTTGTGTAATTTTTTCGGTTTATTTTCATCGTTAAGATACGGAATTGAAACGAATTGTTGGTGTTGTATCATTGCAATTGCTAATTCGACACTTAGCATTCCTGAAGCTCCAAATGAGTGACCAATCTTCCACTTATTCGTAGTAAGTCCAGGCATTTTGTTACAAAATATTTTTTTTATTGCTTCATATTCTGCTAAATCACCTTTTATAGTTCCTGGCGCGTGAAGCACAATAGCGTCAATTTCATCCAAATTATTTTCTCCCAAAGCCATCCGCATCGATTTTTCAAAACAGATACCTTCCGCAGAAATCGAAGTGTTGTGTTTTAGAATTTCAGTAGCATATCCAATTCCTCTTATTTTTGCCAATGCATTCTTTTTCTCGCCTTTTTCCAAACAAATTACTGCCGCGCCTTCACCCAAAATCATGGTGTTTCGCTTTTTTGTTAAGTCTAAAGACAAACATGGAAATTCCGCTTCTTTTTTTGCGTAAATATGTAATGCTTCCATTTGCGCAATGGTAAATGGTGTTAATGGCGCTTCGCTTCCGCCAACAATGAATTTTTCTGCCATTCCAGCAGTAATCCAAGCAATTCCGTTTAAGAGTGCGTGTAAAGCTGTAGAACACGTAATTGAATGTGATATTTGCGGACCGTTTGTTTGCAAATCGTGTGCAACCCAAGATGAAATATTTCCCAACGTAGTTGTTGGCGAACTTAAGGTTTCTGCATGTTGATTTTTTAAAAAATCTTTATGATATTTTTCAAATAATGTTGTGGCACCTCTGGAAGAACCAATATTGATTCCGAAATTATTTTCAGGAGTCCAGCCTGCGTTTTTGATTGCTATTCGCGAAGCTACTATTGCATATAAAACACTATTGTCTAGGTTTTTATATTTGGAGTTTGAGTTTTTTAAGGTTTGAATTTCCGCTGCTGCAGCTATAGAAAGCGGTGCTGTATACATACTTTTATTATTGATTGTTTCCGCTTGAAAACAATGTGAATCTTTTGTGTAGTGTTCCCAAATTTCTGCTTGCGTACTTCCTAATGGAGATATAGAACCCAAGCCAGTTATAGAAATACAGTCATGCATCATATTGACATAAATTGAGAATGCTAATATCGTAAGAAATGTGATGATTTGCTAACATTTGTAGGGTAGTTTGTTTTTGAATGAAATTCTGTATATTGGACTTTTATTGTCCGGTAAATGATGTAAGATCGCTACGCTTTTAGAGTCAAGAATAAAGACTTAGCTCTAGTCATCTGAGAATAAATGTACTTTTAAAAACCAACTTATGAATCAATCTGAAGCAAATCAACTACAAGAACCACAAAAAAGTTGGTGGCAACGCAACTGGAAATGGTTTGTACCAACAGGATGTTTTACACTTTTAGCATTAGTTTCCGTTTTTGTAGTTATCGTTTATTTCAGCGTTGCTTCTGCAATGAAACAAGCAGAACCATTTATAGACGGCTTTAAAAATGCAATGACTAATTCATACGTAATTGAAAGTTTAGGCGAACCTATAGAACTAGGAGAAGTAACTGAAGAAGATATTGTAATCGGAAAGGAAGCCGAAAGTGTTGATATTTATTTCTCTGTAAAAGGTTCAAAAAGTGAAGGAACTGTTCATGTTGTTGGTAAAAAACTCAACGGAGAATGGCAATATAGCGAGATGTCGATTTATATAGAAGCTACTGAAGAGACTATTGATTTGTTGGAGGAATGACATTAACATGAAGTTAACTTTTGTTTCATTGTTGTGAAATCTAATCTTGGAAAGTAGTCACTGTTTATTCAGATAAATACAAGTCGAATTATTGAATTTAGTAAAATGACTTGTGCTATGTTTCATAAACGTTGTTGTGTTTGTTCACTTTTCCTCAAACATACTAGCGTTGGCTATTCAGTTCAGCTATTAACGATTTTAGCTCTTCTTTACTCGGAAGTACTGTTTCGTATTTACTAGCAAAAATTTGCTCATTATTTTTAGGCAATGTATATTCCACAACTGATTGGCTTTTGTCTTTACATAAAACTATTCCAATTGTTTTATTTTCTTCTTCCAATCTTATTTCTCGGTCATAATAATTTACATACATCTGCATTTGTCCGAGGTCTTGATGCTTTATTTCACCAATTTTCAGGTCGATTAGTACGAAGCATTTTAAAAACCGGTTGTAGAATACTAAATCGATCCTAAAGTGTTTGTCGTCAAAAGAAATCCTTTTTTGTCTCGCAACAAACGTAAAACCATTACCAAGTTCGAGTAAAAAGTGTTCTAGTTTATCAATTATTTCTTGCTCTAATTCACTCTCTGAATATCCTGAGTGTTCAGGAAGCCCAATGAATTCTAAAATATATGGGGCTTTAATTGCATCTTTTGGTTTTTCAAGAATAAGTCCTTTCTCTGAAAGTTCTTTTACCTTGTCTTTGTTTCTACTTAATGCCAATCTTGTATATAACGCTGAATCAAATTGACGTTGTAATTCTCTTACACTCCAATTATTTTTAAAAGATTCTATTTCGTAAAAGCTCCGTTCGTTTTTATCATTAATACGCATAAGTTTTAAGTAATGCGACCAGCTCAATATTATATTTTCTTTTTCGAATTTCCGAGACGCCGTCTCGGAAATTACTTTTGAAGAAATCCGAGACAGCGTCTCGGATTTTTCATAAGCCAAGAAAAACCTACGCATGTTCTCTAAATTATCAACCGAAAACCCTTTACCAAATTCTTTAGAAAGAACAGATGATAAGCTTTTTAAAATCTCCTTCCATAACTAGCTCGTTCTTTGCCATCTTGTTCTTCCTCAACTATCATTTTGCCAATTTCGAAGTAAGTGACAACCATAGTTTGGTTTACAGAACGAACAACTTTGTTTCTTGCAGATTGTAATAAATTTACAATCTGAGAATGAAATTTGTTATTTAATGGTTTATTATTCATAATTATCCTAAAAAGTCTTGTATGCTTTTTTTTATTCGTTCATAGTCTAAAATGAATTGCCCATTTAGCCTTTCATTTTTTTCAAAAGGATTTACATCAGATAAAATTACGATTTTATCAGTTGCAGTTGCTTATTTTTCATAAACATTGTTATAGGTATTATTTATTCCGTTTTGGTATGCTGTGGCTTCAATAATTCATAACGAAAAAATCTACTATACTAAGGAAAAAAAATAAACTTCAAAGCAACTATAATAACTCAATATTACACCAAATTAATCCCTCCTAAAGCTCCTCAATAGTTTCACGAATTGCCATATATATTTTTTGCAATTGCGCGTCAGTTGTAATGTATGGCGCTAAAATATAAATAGTATTTCCAAGCGGACGTAAACAAACACCTTTGCTCATAAATGAATTGAATAGTTTGTCGCGCAGGTTTCCGTAACGTTCCATTTCAATGTTTAAATCGAGTGCAAAAATTTGTCCTTGTTGTCGAGTTGCTAATACTTTTGGATGCTTTTTTATGGTTTGATTAAATGCTTGATGTGACGCTTCAATTCGTTTTAAATTTGCTTGTATTTCATCGGATTGCAACAAGTCAATTCCCGCAATAGCGGCACTACATGCAACAGGATTTCCAGAATAGGTATGTCCGTGAAAGAAGCCTTTTTTCATCTCATCAGCATAGAAAGCATCATATATTTTTTGACTGCAACTCGTAATTGCCATCGCAACCATTCCAGCAGATAATGCTTTGGATAGGCAAATAATATCTGGTTTTGTTTCTATATATTCGGAAGCAAAGTTTTTGCCCGTTTTCCCAAAACCTGTCATTACTTCATCTGCAATAGTGACAACATTATGTTCTTGTGCAATTTTTAAAATTTCATTAAGATGTTCCGCTTTGTGCATTTGCATTGCCGCCGCGCCTTGCACCAAAGGTTCATAAATAAACGCTGCAACTTTATGTTCGGTAATAAGCTTTATAAATAAAGTTTTTACTTCGTCTAAGTTTTCTCCGTTTGGCACGGGAATTCTAGAGACATCTATAAAAAATTCTTCAAAAGGTCCGTTATAAATTGATAATCCTGAAACTGACATCGCGCCAAATGTATCTCCGTGAAAACCATTTTCTAGCGCAATAATTTTAGTTCTTTTTTCATTTTGATTGAAATGATATTGCAACGCCATTTTTATTGCAACATCAATTGCTGTAGAACCATTGTCTGAAAAGAATAGCTTTTCTTGATTTTCAGGTAAAATATTGATGAGCTTTTCCGAAAGTTCAATTGCTGGTTTATGCGTGAATCCTGTGAAAACTACATGATCTAAAGTTTCCATTTGTTCGCGTACTTTTTGAATGATGTACGGATTGCAATGTCCATAAACGCACGTATACCAAGAAGCAATTCCGTCAATGTATTCGTTGCCATTTTCATCATATAAAACTGCTCCTTTCGCTTTAGTAATCGCAATGTGATTTGGATGCGATTTGTGTTGCGTAAGCGGATGCCAAAGGTGTTTTTTATCTCTTTCTTGTAAACTCATTATAATTTTTCTTTGAATAATTCCGCGTATTCGCGAATTACATTTTGGTCAAAATATGGTTCTTCTTCAATACGTCCAATAACAGGAACTTCGGTCATTTTTTTGATGATAGCTTCTGTCGTAACGTGTTCTTTCCCACTGAAAATAATAGACACTTTAAAGCCTTTTTGCTTCAGTAAATTCACCGTCAATAATGTATGATTGATACTTCCCAAATAGTGGCGCGAAACTACAATTACATGATAATCAGGCTTTATAATATCCAAAACAGTTTCTGTATCATTTAACGGAACTAAGATTCCGCCTGCGCCTTCAATGACTAAATGATTGTTCGTTTTTGGTGCTGTGATATTTTTTACATCAATTGTTACCTTGTCAATTTCCGCGGAAGCGTGCGGACTCATTGGCGTATGAAGCGCATAACTATTGCTATGAATTTTTGTTTTTTTATTTGAGATGAGTTTCTCAATTTTATGACTGTCGGAGTTTTCTAATTCTCCCGCTTGTACAGGTTTCCAATAATCGGCTTGTAATGCTTCTACCAAAATGGCTGAAACTATTGTTTTTCCAACTTCTGTAGAAATTCCTGTGACAAATATTTTTTTTTGCATTCGTTAAATTTACTTTTTTTAACCTGTTGTGCATTTTGATAAAATTCGTCAATTCGAGTGAATTTTACGATTGAAAATGAGTAAAATTTGTATCGAGCATAGTAATTTTTTACACTAAACAGGTTCTCGATACGATTTTTCGTATCTCTAAATCACTCGAACTGACGTTTCATTATACTTTTGAATTCAAAGTGTACAACGGGTTTTTTAATATGATTTTATTTCTGTTTCAAAATACCTTTGGAAAAGAAAAAAATCACCTTTCTCTTTCTGCATGTTGCTCAATTACTTTTTAAAAATTTCAGCACAGTTGGAACACATATATCTACTTGCTTCAAAGAACGGAAATAACATGTATAGTAAACTTTTTTTAGGTGGCGCAATCAACACTCTATCGCTTTCACAATTAGGGCAAATAATTCGGTTTCGGTTTCTGTCAACTTCATATTCACGCAATTCATTATACAACGCAATTGCTTGTTTTCTATCTTTTGCATGTACTTGCAATTTTACGCCACCAATTGCATGACTTACTAACGGATCAACATCTAAAGTATGTTCATCTTTTAAAAATACTTCAATGCCTTCCGACATAAATTTTCCTTTCATTACTTGCGCTTCCGCAGTGTATTCAAAAGATGCAATTGTATAAAATTCGTTGTTCATAGTTAGTTTTTTTAGCCTTTTTAACTTGAGTTTGACGTAAATATTATTCCAATGAAATATTAATTAAACTTAATGTACTATTTACAATATCCTGAAAATTACCTTTTTATTTTCGTTTTCTTTGCTCGCACAAAGAATACTGAATCAAGTTCAGCACAGGCATCAACAAAAGAAAGTGCGCTTTTCCAGAGGTATTTTTAGTTTTTCTTTTATTGAAAAACTAAAACCGCATAAATTTTTCTAAATTTTTTCCAAGGCTTCAAAAATTCTTAACGAAAAATCCCTGCTATACTGCGGAAAAGTGAAAAACACTCTTGACATTTATATCGAACTCACTTTTTTTAGTGTGCTAATGACTTCTTTTATTTCTGTCTCCGTATTATATGAGTGTAGACAGAAACGTAATCGTTCTTTTCCTTTTGGAACTGTTGGCGACAGAATAGGTTTTACTTCAAATCCTTTTGTTTGAAGCTGTTTTGCAACATTTTTTACATTATTATTTCCTGAAATGATACAACAATGAATCGCTGCATTTCCAAAGATAAAATCTAATGTTTTTGTTTCTTGATGAAAGATTTTAATGTTTTTCCGTAAAGTATGTATTGCTTTTGTTTCCGCCAATTCTTCATACGCAATTTTGATCGTTGCAATTGCATGAGGCGACAATCCTGTGGTATAAATGAAACTTCGTGCAAAGTTGATCAAATAAGTTTTTAAGGTTTCACTTCCTAGAATCACAGCTCCATGACAACCTAACGCTTTTCCAAACGTGTAGATTCTGGCAAATACTTCCGTTTCTAGGTTCAATTCTTGCAATAATCCTTCTCCGGAAGGACCAAAAACACCAATTGCATGTGCTTCATCTACAATTAGATAGAGATTGTTATTGTTGCAAAGTTGTATCAATTCTGCCAAATTAGGCGAATCTCCATCCATGGAAAATACAGATTCCGTAACTACGTATATTTCTCGTTGATTGCTTTTAGTTTGTTGAATTTTTTTAAGCTTTTTCTGTAAATCTTCTAGATTGTTATGCTTGAATTTGTACGCTTTTGCATTGCTCATATTTATTCCATCACGAATGGAAGCATGAATATATTCGTCATAAAATATGATATCTCCACGTTGTGGAACCGCCGAAAAGAAGCCAATATTCGCATCATAACCTGAGTTGAATATGATTGCCGCTTCACTGTTGTGGAATTTACAAATGTGTGTTTCTACTTCTTGATATAGTTCGTGATTTCCAGAAAGTAATCGTGAACCTGTTGCGCCATTTTGTTGCAAATTACGATCAATAAGTAGTTGATGTGTTTTGTTGAATATGGTTTGTGAAGTTGCAAAACCTAAGTAATCATTCGAAGAAAAATCTACTGTTTTCGTGGTTACAGGAAGCGTTCGCAAGACATTGTTTTGAATGCGATCTTGAATTTTTGCTTGAATTTTTTTTGGCATTTTCATAGATCAATCCATTTTGAATCGTTGGCAACTGTTGCATCCAATAAATCTATTTGTAATGTTGTTGCTAGTTTTTTTCCAACGTTCATTGCTTCATCTTCATCAAACATTTCATATATTTTGAAATGCTTATTCCCAAGATGCCATAAGTTAACTTCATAAAGACCTTCTTCTTTTTTGAATACAGAAATGTATTCCAATAAAGGCATTTCTTTCCATTTTCCTAGCCTGAATATTAAATATGCACTTTCATGTTTGTACATTTTTTTTTTGAAATCGAAATAATAGGTTTGAATTAATGAGAAGTAAAATGCGCCTGATAATGCAAATGCGCCAATATCTATGTAATCCAGTTGTCGTACAGCATACTCCGAGTTTAAAGAAAATTCAAAATTAAAAAAGAAAAATATAACACAAAAAACAGCTACTGTATAAAAAAATGCAGCCATGATATTATGCCAAAACGGTCTGTTTCCTTGTGAGATTATGACTTCCTCTTTTTTCATGTTACGAAAATACTGATTATTCTACGGAAAGTGAGGGAGAAATTGTGGAGATGTGACAGTTATTCTATCGTAATTTTTTCGCCTAAGAATTTTGGTTGTTTTCCAAAAACAAGATCCATACACATGGCAACTCGCGCAAGCATTTCTCGCACTTTTACTTTCATTCCACTACGTCCGCCAACATCTTTAGCGTTGAAACCGATTGCTTTGATGCCTTTTGCATGCGCAATTGTAATGGCTCTTTCGTTGTGAAATTTTTGAGATATAACAGTAAAGCTTTCTAGTTGAAATATTTCTTTGCTTCGAATGACAGAATCTAAGGTTCGGAAACCTGCATAGTCAAGAAAGATACGATTTTCAGGAATGCCTGCCGCAACTAAATCTTCTTTGAACGTTGTTGGCTCATCGTAGTATTCACTTCCATTATCGCCACTTACCAATATGTATTTTATTTTCCCAGATTTGTAAAGTTCTACAGCCGCATCAATCCTGTATTTATAAAATAAGTTGATGTTTCCACCTTTAACATATTTGGAAGTTCCGAGTAATAGTCCAACTCTGTTTGATGGAATTTTAGTTACATCCTCAAACATTTTTTCACCAGATATGACTTCAACATAAATATTACAGCTAAGAATTCCAAGAATGAAGATTCCAATTAATATTGCGATACGTTTTAACCATTTTTTCATCAATACAAAAATACTTTTTTTATATTAAAAAACCCTTTCAAGACGAAAGGGTTTTCACAAGTGTGTGTTCGTTATTTTTAAATAGTATTGATATACTTGATTAACTTTTTCAAGCTTTCTTCTTTGTTGAGTTTGATTCGATTGTCCTTGATAAACGCACTAATCAATTCTGATTTGTCTGGAAAAAGTGCTAAGAATTCTTTTTTCTTTTTTGGAATTTTTATAGCATGTCCGTTATGTGCTTTTTCAATGTAGAATTCGCACCTCATTTTTTTAAACTCCGTTGTTACTGAAGATGCTGTGCTTCCGTAAGTAGCTCTTTTTTTCTGCACTAATTTTTTACATTCTTTTCGGTATAATGAAATGTTGTCATCATCTTCAAGATTGATGTAATATCCTAAATCATTTTCTTTTTCGCTGTCAATTTTTTCTAGGACTCTGTAGGTAACATTGTTAGAATGCTGATTGATTTCATAACTCTTCTTTTTAGAGATTACTAATATTTCAGCTTCTCCTCCTTTTACTTCCATTTCGTCCGTTAAGGCATTGTAACGTACAAGATATACTTTGTCAACAGACGTAATTTTCGCCGTTGCAAATGCTTCTTGCGTATACGGAGTTCCAATAGTATTTGGTCCGTACACAACTGCTTGGTTTCTTACAACAACTGAACTGAGTGAGTTATCAAAGTCCATGGAGGCTTTTGAGGCAAGTTTTACAGCTCCTTGTGGTGGTGCTAATCCGTAACTTCCGCCAGCGCATTGCGCAACGCCTTCTAAGCTTAGTAATAAACAGAATACCAATAGATATCCAAGGTTTTTTAATTTGTTTTTGGTGTGAATTGTTTTCATAATTTAATCTGTTTTTGGTTTTAATGTATCTTAAAGTTACGAAAAAATGTGAGCAATCGAAGTTAGATTCTTTGTTTTTTATAAAATAACATATTGATTCTGTTGATTTTACACCATAAAAAAAGCACCAAACTAAGTTTGATGCTTTTTACTATTGTTGATTTTATGTTTGTCTAAAGCGAATTTACATAACTAATTAACTTTTTCAAATCTTCTTCTTTTGTGACTTTTATTTTGTTCTTTTTGATATATTTTTCCACCAAGTCTTCTTTTCCCGGAAACATCTTTATGACATCTTTTTTCTTTCTAGGAAATTCAATTGCATTTCCACTTTTGTTTAATTCAATATAAAACTCACTTTTTTGCTTTTTGAATTTTGCAGAGCTTGCGTTTAAATTTCCGCCATAAGCAGCCTTTTTCACTTCCACGAATTTTTTTCTATCTTTTCTATATAAAGCTACATTGGTTCCTTCCGTTAACGCTACATAGTATCCTAGTTTTTCATCTTTTTTGTTCTCAGCACATTCTAGAATTTTATAGGTAATACTTCCTTTATTTTGCTTGATGACATAGTTTCTGTTATTCTTATTCATGATTAAAGTATCACTGCTTTGAATTACTTCCATATCATCTAATGCTGCATTATAACGTACTAAGTACACTTTATTCATTGGAGAAATATTCGCTGAGTTGAATTCCTCGTCATAGTAAGGTGTTCCTTCTACATTTGCTTTATAGATAGCTGCAAAGTTTTTTTGCATTTGAGATTGCAATGTCAAATTATCGTGAAACATGGAAGCTTGTGCTGCTTGCCTTGCAGTTTGTGAAAATCCTGCTGTGCTGAATAATATGATTGCACAAGTAGCAACTAGTTGTTTGATAGATAGTTTCATAACTTTTATATTTTATGTGTGAATTTACGAATTGAATAAGGTTTGTTCCAAATTAATGATATTTTTTAACTAAACATCAAATATCAGTCCAATTTAATAGAATGCGTTAATTTTGAGTAGTATCATAAAAAAAAGCACCAAACTGTATAGTTTGATGCTTTTGTATCTGTAGCTTAAGATTTGTAATTAATCTGCAAGCACTATAATTTTGTTATCTTTCATTTCAACGGTTCCAGAGTTGATTGGTAAAGTTAAAACTTTATCATCATCAATGTGAGGAACAATTTCCGCGTGTAATTCATCAAATACTAAATGAGTTTTAGTGTGTGTATGAATTTTTACTACACCTTTTTTTAATAAAGATACAATAGGCGCGTGATTGTTTAACATTTGAAATTCGCCATTAATTCCTGGTACCGTTACAGAATCTACTTCTGAACTGAATAACGTTGCTTCTGGTGATACAATTTCTAAATACATCTTTTAAATTTTATTTAAAAGCTTCCGAGAAATCGGAAGTCTCTTTTTTTATTAAACAGATACTGAAATAAATTCAGTATTGCATCGGCTTACGCCTCAGCAAGCATTTTCTCTCCAGATTCGATTGCGTCTTCGATAGTTCCTTTTAGGTTAAAAGCAGCTTCTGGTAAGTGATCTAATTCTCCATCCATAATCATGTTGAATCCTTTGATCGTTTCCTTAATGTCTACTAATACTCCTTTAAGTCCTGTAAATTGCTCTGCTACGTGGAAAGGCTGAGATAAGAAACGTTGTACACGTCTTGCTCTACCAACTGCCATTTTATCTTCTTCAGATAATTCCTCCATACCTAGAATAGCAATAATATCTTGTAATTCTTTGTAACGTTGTAATAACTCTTTTACACGTTGCGCACAGTCATAATGCTCATCTCCTAAAATGTCTGCTGTTAAGATTCTTGAGGTAGAATCTAATGGATCTACCGCTGGGTAAATACCAAGTTCTGCAATTTTACGAGATAATACTGTTGTTGCATCTAAATGGGCAAACGTTGTTGCTGGTGCTGGATCCGTTAAATCATCCGCTGGTACGTAAACCGCTTGTACAGATGTAATAGATCCTTTTTTTGTTGATGTAATACGTTCCTGCATTGCTCCCATTTCGGTTGCTAATGTTGGTTGGTATCCTACCGCAGATGGCATACGTCCAAGAAGTGCTGATACTTCAGAACCTGCTTGTGTGAAACGGAAGATGTTATCTACGAAGAAAAGTACATCTTTTCCTTGTCCGTCTCCTGCTCCATCACGGAAATATTCTGCAATTGTAAGTCCTGATAATGCAACACGTGCACGTGCTCCAGGTGGCTCATTCATTTGTCCGAATACGAAAGTTGCTTTCGATTCTTTCATGATGTTTTTATCTACTTTAGATAAATCCCATCCACCTTCTTCCATTGAGTGCATAAAATCGTCACCATACTTGATAATTCCCGATTCTAACATCTCACGTAAAAGGTCATTTCCTTCACGTGTTCTTTCTCCTACTCCTGCGAATACTGAAAGTCCACCGTGACCTTTTGCTATATTGTTAATCAATTCCTGAATTAATACTGTTTTACCTACTCCGGCTCCACCAAATAATCCAATTTTACCTCCTTTTGCGTACGGCTCAATTAAATCAATTACTTTAATTCCTGTAAATAAAACTTCTGTGGAAGTTGATAAGTCTTCAAATCTTGGTGCTTCTCTGTGGATTGATAAACCATCAGCGCCTGTTTTAGGTAAATTCCCTAATCCATCGATGGCATCTCCGATAACGTTAAATAATCGTCCGTATACATCGTCGCCAATAGGCATTTTTATTGGATTTCCAGTAGTAACAGCATCTGTTCCTCTACTTAGTCCATCTGTTGAATCCATAGAAATTGTACGCACCGTATTTTCACCAACGTGTGATTGTACTTCTAGTACTAATAGTGTACCATCAGCTTTGGTTATTTCTAATGAATCGTAAATTCTTGGAAGTTCGTTCCCAGCGCTGAATTCTACATCAACAACAGGACCTATAATTTGTGCAACTTTACCTGTAACTTTTGACATTACTTAAGTGTTTAATGTTTAGGTTATTAAATACTGAAAAATGGTTTCCTTATTTTATGCTAAAATATGACCTTTTTTCGCCGTGCAAAGATATATTTTATTACTTAAAATAAGTAATATTATTGTTATGATTTTTAAAATTTATATAAAAACCTTGATTTTTCGTAGTCTTATTTAATTTTACAAAATCTATTTCATAAAAAAAGCATACAGATTTGTATGCTTTTTTATGAGTTTATGTGTTTTTTTCTATTGATTGATTGTCCAAGAGATATAATATTGAGAACCAACTGTTCCTACTCCTGGCGCACTTACGTACTCGTGTCCTAATAAGTTAGCAGCACCTAGTTTGAAAGTCGATTTTTTACAACTGTAATTTATTTGCAGGTCAATTAATGAACGTGCGCTTACAGTTCCGTCAGCAAATGTAGATTCCCAAAGGAAAGCATCATTCCAACGATAGTTGATATTGAAACCAAAGTTTTCAAAAAGATTTCTGTTTCCAAAAGATGCTTTTACTTTATGTTCTGGTGTGTTGAAGTTTGTTTCAAAATCTGGATCGCTTGCTTGATCAAAGTCAAGTTTTGCATATGTGTAATTCACTCCAAAATCAAAATCTCCAAATACTTTCGTGTTTACACCAATTGCAAGTCCATAAGAATTAATATCAGCTTGTGAGTTAGAGTACAATTGGAAAGGCGTAAAGTCACCATTTGCAGCTGCAATTAACGCATTTGGTGTTGGCGCGCCACCAACTGGTGTTAAATCAGTAATATCTGAAAAGTCTACATTACCATAGTTAGGCACAATTACCGTTCTGTTTGCAATGAAATCTTTGTATGCATTATAGTATGCACTAACATCTACTGAAATGCCATCATATACAATTCCACGATATCCAACTTCAAAAGCAGATACTTGTTCAGGCTTTACAAAATCAAACCTTGCTTGTTCCAATAATCCTGGGTTTGGCGCTCCTGCTGCTGCACTTGCTCCAAATGCTCGGAATGATGCGAGCGTAAATGAATTGTTATACGCGTCATTTCCAGAAAGTGTTACTATTCTGTCCAATCCGAATGCTTCTAATCCTGCTGGAAAGTTATTTGTGATTGGTCTTGTTCTATAACGGTCTAAGTTATCAGGAGCCGATCCTACTAAGATAGCATTTCCAACATCTAAACCAATGTATTGATCTTGAGTTGTTGGATTACGAAATCCTGTTTGGAAAGAAGCTCTAAAGTTGTGTTTTTTGTCTTCATCCGGAGAAAATACTAATGATATTCTAGGAGAAACGTTTCCGTCAAAGTTTTGTGCTTTGTCATAACGAATAGATCCTGTAAATTTCATTTTATCTTCCATGAACTTTTTCTGAACTTGTACATACGCACCATATTCGTCATATTTGATTGGTCCGTCGTAATCTGTAAAGATGGTTCCTTCAGAGTTTAATACATATTGACGATACGATCCACCAACTTGAATGTCTGCAACATCTATTAATTCAGAGAAGTTATAGTTTATATCGGAATGATATAATTTTGTATTGTCAATGAATTTTGCTCCTGTTAGTAAATCTCCATCAGCAGTTACGGTATCTAATGCTCCTTTGAAGCTAGCCGTTCCTGGCTCAAAACGTCCTGTATCTGCCAAACCTCTTGCAAAAGCATGCGCTACACTTGGATCACCTGGCGTTACTCCAGGAATTGCTCCTGTAATAGCTCCTAAATATCCTGTTGCATATTGAGTAAACCATTGTTGATCTGATTTCCATCTTCTGTTTACATTAATTGCTGCAAAACGTGTATCATATGAATCACCTGCTTTTTCCGCAGTTACGTATCCTCTAATGAAGAAATTTTTATTGCGAATTTCTAATTTATGCTGTTGCATGAAGAAATTCTTAATGGAATATCTGTTTGCTCCTTGATAGATGGTGTTTCCTCTACCAATTTTAGAGTTCCAAATTATAGTGAAGTCATCTGCAAATGGCTTGTAATGCAATGCGATGTCAGCTTTTACACTTTCTGCTTCATAATTCATTAAATCACGTTCTTCGTATCCTGTTCTTGATACAGCAGATGAACCAAATGTTCCTGCTGGTGCCATTGCCAAGGCGTCAAAGTTTAGTGTTGTAGAAACTTCATCTCCATATATATTTAATCCGTTGTAATTTGGGTCAGACGCTCTAGTTCCGGAAATAGCATCTCCCGTAGAACCATTATAGTTTGTATAATCAGTTGCATACCATTCTGTTCCGTTTAAGAAAGAGAAAGATGCTTTTACAGCGAACTTATCACTAAATGCGTGTGCAGCTCTTAAGCCGAAATCTAAAAAGTTATTATCACCTGCATTTTCAGAAGAAGTTATTCCTGTTTTAGCATAGAAGCTGATTCCTTGTTTTTTGAATGGATCTTTACTTCGCATAAACATAATTCCGTTAAAAGCGTTTGCTCCGTATAGTGCTGAAGATGCTCCTGGAAGTAATTCTACCGTTGATACATCTAATTCAGACATTCCTAATAGGTTTCCTAAAGCAAAGTTTAAAGCTGGTGAAGAGTTGTCCATTCCATCTACCAATTGCATAAATCGAGTGTTAGCAAATGTGGCAAAACCTCTTGTGTTAACTGATTTGAATGTTAAACTGCTTGTGTTTACATCAACACCTTTTAAGTTTTCTAGTGCATCGTAGTACGATGGAGCGGAAGAATTTTTAATATCTCTAGCATCCATTCGCTCAACAGTTACTGGAGATTCCCGAATTCTTTCAGGTGTTCTAGAGGCTGATAATACGATTTCATCTAGTTCGTTTCCTTCTTTTAGAACAATTGTAACATCTTGATTGTTGGCAGTAATATCTACTGTTGTTGATTCAAATCCAATGCTACTTGCTTGGATTTTAAAAGGTGGTTGTTGTGTTACTTTTAAGGTAAATTTCCCGTCAAAGTCAGAAACAGCTCCGGTAGAAGATCCTACTACGACTATATTCACACCAGGAATAGGATTGTTACCTTCGTCAACAACTGTTCCGCTAACATCGGTTTGTGCAAACGTACCTGCACAAACCAACATAGCAAAGATTGATAATAAGGTTCTCATAAGTTTATTGGTTTAGTTATTTATGAGAACAATATACACTTTTTTGTGATATCTGTAAAAAAAGTGTGTGTATTTTAAAGTTATTCTACTGTAACCGATTTTGCCAAGTTCCTTGGTTGATCCACATTACAGTCGCGCATCACTGCAATATGATACGACAATAGTTGTAACGGAATGGTTGTTAATAAAGGAGTTAACAGCTCTAACGTATCAGGAATTTCAATGACATAATCAGCTATTTTCCTGATTGTTTTGTCACCTTGCATGACTACAGCAATGATTTTTCCTTTTCTAGATTTTATTTCTTGAATGTTACTTACTACTTTATCATAGTGTCCTTTTCGAGTAGCAATTACCACAACTGGCATTTGCTCATCGATTAATGCAATAGGTCCGTGCTTCATTTCTGCCGCTGGATATCCTTCTGCATGGATATATGAAATTTCTTTTAACTTTAATGCGCCTTCTAATGCAACTGGGAAGTTATAACCTCTACCCAAGTATAGAAAGTTTGTAGCATCTTTATAAATATTAGCAATCGTTTTTACGTGATTGTCAGATTGTAAAGTTTTTTCAACTTTAGCAGGAATCGCGTCCATTTCTGATAAGTACGCGTGAAATTCAGATGTAGAAATCGTTCCTTTTTTCTGCGCAAGTTTTAAAGCGATCAACGTTAACACGGTAATTTGCGTTGTGAAAGCTTTTGTGGAAGCAACTCCAATTTCTGGACCTGCATGTGTGTATGCACCAGCATGTGTTTCTCTTGAAATTGATGATCCAACTACATTACATACTCCAAATACAAAAGCTCCTTTGCTTTTTGCTAGCTTAATAGCTGCCATCGTATCGGCTGTTTCTCCAGATTGAGAAATTGCAATAACTACATCATTTGCAGTGATAACAGGGTTTCTGTATCTAAATTCAGAAGCATATTCAACCTCAACAGGTATTCTAACTAAGTTTTCAAATACATATTCAGCCACTAATCCTGCATGCCATGATGTACCACAGGCAACAATTATAATTCTGTTTGCATTTAGAAATTTTTCAATGTTATCATCAACTCCAGCCATTCTAATGATGCCGTCATTTGCTAACATTCTTCCTCTAAACGTGTCCAAAATTGCTCTTGGCTGCTCGTATATTTCTTTCAACATAAAGTGATCGTAACCACCTTTTTCTATCTCTTCTAAGTTTAATTGTAATTCTTGAACGTACGGATCAACTAATGAATCATCTTTAATTTTACGAACTTTTATTTTTTTCCCTCTACGTACAATTGCCATTTCTTCATCTTCTAAATAAATAGCATTGTTTGTATATTCAATGAAAGGAGATGCATCTGAAGCAATGAAAAATTCATCTTCTCCAACTCCAATAACTAAAGGACTTCCTAAACGTGCTACTACAATTTCGTCTGGCTTTTTTTTGTCAAAAACCGCAATTGCATATGCTCCAACAACTTGATTTAAAGCAATTTGAACCGCTTTTCCAAGTTTTACATTTTCATTCTTTTTTACATCTTCAATTAAGTTTACCAAAACTTCTGTGTCTGTATCTGAATGAAATACATATCCTCTTTTGATTAGTTCTTGTCTTAACGGATCATAGTTTTCAATAATTCCGTTGTGAATAATTACCAATTCACCTGAGTTAGAATAATGTGGATGAGAGTTTACATCATTTGGTTCTCCGTGTGTTGCCCAACGTGTGTGGCCAATTGCCAAAGTTCCATCAACAGTGATTTCCTCTTTTACTCGATTTTCTAAATCGACAACTTTTCCTTTTGTTTTGGATAGTTTGATGTTTTTACCATCGTATATAGCAATACCTGCACTATCATATCCTCTATACTCAAGTCTTTTCAGACCTTTTAGCACTACAGGATATGCTTCTCTATGACCTATGTAACCTACGATTCCGCACATAATTTTTTCTTAATTAATGATATTAATTGCTTCCTGGGATTGAATAAAATATTTCTAGCTTCAGTCGTTTGTCTTCAGGTGTAGCTGGTGTACTTCCGTGTAATACAGTACCAAACGGATTCATGATTGAAACAGTGGGAACAAAGTCCAATTCTGAACTTCCTGTTTGTGTTTGTCCGCTTGAAATGATACGTATGTCAGAAGAAGATACTAATCCAAGAACAACGTTAGTTGAATCTTTTCGGATAACGTTATTAATATGTTCTGTTAATCTAATTTTATATTGAGTTGCAATTCCTGCATCATCACGTTCTAAAATTCCTCCATGTACAGCTTTTGATAACGAAAGTGACGTTGGATTTACAGTTTGATCTACGATGTAATCCTGTAATGGAATTGCATCATCCATGTTGTATAAGTAAATACGTTGTGGATCTTGAGCGGCATCAACCTGAATTGCATTGTTTACATAGAATACTAAGTTTGCATCATTGATAATCCAACCGTTTTCTCTAATTTCTTCTAATTGATCTGCAACACCATTTCCATCCGTGTCTGGCCCAAAAAGTTCAATGGTAGACATAGAACCTTCTCCTCCTTTTAGAAATAAATTGTCAGTAGTCGCTACATTTTGACCAAAAGTTGGTGTGGAGAATGTATTTACAATGTTGGCAGATGATAAACTCAATAAGAATTTAGCTTTTTCTAGCTCCGTTGTATCATCTGAAGCATCCGTATTTCCTTGTGTATTTACTTTATTATATGTGTAATTTATTTCAATATTAGCATTCTGAAAGTCTAACAACATTAAAGCTTCTGCATCATCGGCAGTAATATGCAAACCTCTAAATAAATCTTCTGCTCTAAAAACGTTGTTGTTTGAAAGTTTTATGCTTCCTTCATTATTAATAATTCGTTGTTGAAAGAAAACTGAGTTTAGCTTCACACGAATTCTTGGTGATAATGTCTCTTCAATTATTTGTACTCCTGCATCATCATTTACGGGTTGCCCACTAGCGTCAACTTCTCCAACTTCAATTTCTGCTGTATTAATTACATATGCAGCATCTTCAAAAAGTGTTTCATTAGTTAAACCAGCATAATCTTCATCAGAAAAATATGCTTGCGGATCTCCGTTAGGATCAACACTTCTTAAGAAATAGGTAAGCTCTTTCACACTTAATGTAAATGGCGTATCTATGTTTCCATATAATGAATCTACTTCAACAACAGTTTCACCAGCATCATCCACTGAACTTGAGCTAAAAAACGGGATATTTAACCAAACTTCGGTTACCATTTCTTCTTCTTCGAAATCTGTTAAATCTGCATCTTCTTCTGCTTGACTAAAGTCTCCGAATTCAGGATTTTCTGTTCCTGTTATTAAGCTTGCCTGAACCGTAAGGCTTGAAAATGTAGTTCCAAAAACTGGATCATCATTTTTTCCTAGTTGATATACTGGCAATCCGTTCGTTTGCACTGGATTCAATCGCTTGTTTGAAGCGTTCACTATTGTTTCCGCAAATAAGTCAGTAGAGAAATTATTATTTTCAATAATTTCGTCTCCAACCGTACTAAATTCATCATCACAAGCAACAAAGCCTAGCACTATTAAAAGCACTACTGAAGCACCTGTGAGTGTCTTCTTAAATCTGTTCATAAGTGTAATCTGTTAACCTAAATTTAAAACTTTTGTATTGTAAAAATCTGTGTATGCATCCGCAAATTCTTCTCTGTTTTTATATTCAAGAACGGGTTTATCATAACCGGTGAGATATTCTTGAATATCAGCAGGAATTTCCTGAGATGCAATTACTACGGCATCCGAATGATCCACAGCAACTTTTAGAAGGTTAGAGTAGGTTGGGTCAGCTAATATTTCCACATTGCCTTCACCAATATTGTCAAATTTGATTTTATCCAGCATTTTATCATCTAAAGCACCGTCAAATTCTTGTTTGTAGACCGAAGTTACAATTTTACTATCTGTAAATAACGGTTCGTCTTTATAATATTTTCTTAAATAAAGCGGTAATAAAGAAGCCATCCAACCATGAACGTGGATAATATCTGGTGCCCAATTTAATTTCTTAACAGTTTCAATAACACCTTTTGCAAAGAAAATTGCGCGTTCATCATTGTCTGGAAATAAATTTCCATCTTCATCAGTAAACGTAGCTTTACGTTTAAAATATTCTTCATTATCAATAAAGTATACTTGGATTCTCTCTTTTGGAATAGAAGCAACTTTAATAATTAATGGCATATCCATGTCATTAATGACTAAATTCATTCCCGATAAACGAATTACTTCATGCAATTGGTGTCTTCTTTCATTGATATTCCCAAAACGTGGCATAAATATCCTAATTTGTCCACCTTTGCTATTTACCATTTTTGGTGCTTCAAACGACATTGACGAAATTTCTGTTTCTGGTAAATAAGGGACTACCTCAGATGAAACGTACAAGACTCTTTTATTTTTCATAAAATATTATTCCTTTAAAATTCAGCGTAAAACATGCAAAATTACAAAAATTATGCAGATTAACAGTAATATATTAAGTTTGCAAGCTGTTAATTTTTTACTAAATGATTATATACGATACTCAAAATACATTAAAAGCTTTCGTAAAAGCTCAAAAATTAGAAGGAAAAACTATTGGTTTTATTCCCACAATGGGCGCACTTCATAAAGGTCACTTATCGCTTGTAAGGAACGCTATGACTGACAATGATATTGTGTTTGTAAGTATTTTTGTGAATCCAACTCAGTTTGGTAACGCAACTGATTTAGAGAAATATCCTCGAACTTTAGACGCCGATGTTGCACTGCTAAAAACTTTAGGAAAAAATGTATTTGTATACGCTCCAAGTGTGACAGATATCTATAATTCTGACATAAATGCCGAAAAATTCAGTTTTGATGGACTCGAATTTGAGATGGAAGGAAAATTTAGAACTGGTCATTTTGATGGTGTTGGAACCATTGTAAAACGTCTTTTTGAAATCGTTACACCAGATAATGCCTATTTTGGCGAAAAAGATTTTCAACAATTAATGATTATCAAAAAATTAGCTTCCAAATACAAATTACCTGTACATGTGATTGGTTGTGAAATATTTAGAGAAGCTTCTGGCTTGGCTATGAGTTCTCGAAATCAACGCTTATCCGATCACGCAAAAAAAGAAAGTGCCTTTATTTACAAAACGCTTTTAGAAGCAAAGAAAAAATTTGGCACGAAAAGCGCATTAAAAGTGAAAGAATGGGTCCAGAATCAGTTCAATAAACATCCGTTACTAACCTTGGAATACGTTGAAATTGCAAACATAAAAAACTTGAAAACTACCAAACGAAAATCTAAAAACGAAACGTATCGCATATTCATTGCTGCTTTTATTGAAAACATTCGCTTAATTGACAACATAGCATTGAATTAAAAACTTTAAAATTAGTAACTTTGCCCTATGCAAGTACACGTAGTAAAATCTAAAATACACAGAGTAAAAGTCACAGGAGCTGACTTAAACTATATTGGAAGTATCACTATCGATGAAGACCTTATGAATGCTGCAAACATTATTCAAGGAGAAAGAGTCCAAATTGTAAACAACAATAATGGCGAACGCCTTGAAACATATGCAATTCCAGGACCAAGAGGAAGCGGAGAAATTACACTAAATGGCGCCGCAGCGCGTAAAGTTGCCAAAGATGATATCCTTATCTTAATCACATACGCAATTATGGACATTGAAGAAGCAAAGCAGTTCAAACCCGCATTGGTATTTCCAAACGAAGCAGACAATACACTTACCTAATTGAAAACATCCGTATCAAAAATATTAAAAATAATACTTCCACTTTTTTTGGGAGTATTTTTAGTTTGGTACTCGCTGTCTAAAACACCTTTAGACGAACTCATTAATCATTTTAAGAAAGCAAATTACTATTGGATTGTACTTGGTGTATTCTTTGGAATACTAAGTCATCTTTCCAGAGCCTATCGCTGGCAATACATGCTAGAACCTATGGGTTTTAAACCAAAATACCCAAATAGTATCATGGCAGTTTTTATAGCGTATTTAGCCAACTTAGGAATTCCAAGGTCTGGTGAAGCATTGCGCGCATTAACCCTAACAAACTATGAAGGTGTTCCGTTTGAAAAAGGATTCGGAACTATTGTTGCCGAACGTGTTGCTGATTTAATTGTGATGCTTTTTGTCATTGCAATTACACTATGTATTCAGTTTGATTTTATTTGGAATTTACTCATGACAAAGCTCAATCCAACAAAAATAATCATCTTGCTAGTAATCATGATGGTTTTTGGAATTGCGTTAATCATCTTCATTAAAAAAGCAAAAACAGGAATTGCCCTAAAAATCAAAAATTTCATCTTAGGAATTTATGAAGGCGCAACCAGTATTTTAAAAATGAAAAATAAATGGGGATTCATTTTCCATACACTTTTCATTTGGTCGATGTACATGCTCATGTTTTATGTAACTATACTTTCCGTAGAAGATTTACACGGAGAAGTTCCTGTTGGCGCAATCTTAATTGCTTTCATTGCAGGAAGTTTCAGTATTGCCGCTACCAATGGCGGAATTGGCTTATATCCAATTGCAGTTGCTGGTGCATTTTCACTATTTGGCATAGCGCGCGTTCCAAGTGAAGCTTTCGGCTGGATTATGTGGTCGTCGCAAACCCTAATGGTTATAATTTTGGGTGGATTATCATTTCTTTATTTACCTATTTTTAATAGCAAAAAATAATCTTTAACTTGCTACTCTAAACCAACCAACCTTCACCATGAAAAAGTATGTGATGCTACTCGTTGTATTTGTGTCTTTTGCTGTGGCAAATGCGCAAACCAAAATTGAGAAAATCGAATCAAAAAAACTGAATGAAACACGCGACATTCAATTATATATTCCTGAAGGATATTCCGATGAAAAAGTATATCCAATTATTGTAGTGCTAGATGCGCATTATCTCTTTGAAAGTGTTGTGGCAAATACGCGTTATTATAGTTATTGGAACGAGATGCCAGAATCTATTGTCATAGGAATTAATCAATATGAAAAAGAATCACGTGATCGCGATTGTATGTATGACGACGACAATGGGTTACCAAAAGATAAAGGAAATCAATTCTTTGAATTTATAGGAATGGAACTAATTCCGTTTGTAGAGAAAAATTACAACACTGCGAATTTTAAAATGATTATTGGACATGATTTAACAGCAAATTTTGCGAATTATTACTTATTCAAAGAAGTGCCATTATTTGATGCCTACATAAATCTAAGTCCGTATTTCGCACCAAAAATGGAAGAACGTATTGCAACACGTTTAGGTGAATTTGAAACGAAAAAATTCTACTATCTCGCTACCGCGGAAGAAGACACAAAGAAAGACGCACAACGAATTAGAGCGTTAAACACTTCACTTAGCGCATTAAAAAACGAAAACATTTTTTACTATTACGACGATTTTACGGAAGCAGATCACAACTCATTGGCAGTACAAGCGATTCCGAGAGCAATGAGTCAAATATTTTCTATGTATCGCCCAATTAGCGTAAAAGAATACAAAGAAACCATCTTAGAATTAAAAACATCTCCCTATTTATATTTAGCAGATAAATACGAAACAATCAAAAATCTTTTTGGATTTGAAAAACGTGTTTCTGTCAATGATTTTATGGCAATATATTCGGCAGTTCGCAAATCAGAAAAAATAGATGATTTAAAATTATTAGCCAAACTTGCTAAAAAAGAATATCCCGATTCGGCATTATTTCACTTTTTTATGGGAGAATTTTATGAAAAAAGTGGCGAACCAAAAAAAGCGTTGCGCATGTATCAAAACGGATTTAGCATGAACGCAATAGATTTTATCACAAAAGATTTAATGCTTGACAAAGCAGCTAAAATAAAACAAGACTTCGGTTGGTAATATGGCAAAAGTAAAAACAACTTTTTTCTGTCAAAACTGCGGATCACAGTTCGCAAAGTGGCAAGGACAATGTTCTTCGTGCAAACAATGGAACACCATTGTCGAAGAAGTAATTCAAAAAGAAGTAAAAGCCAATTGGCAAAAACAAGAAAAAGGTGTTTCACGTATTTCAAAACCGACGTTGATTCATGAAATTAGTTCTGCAACAGAACAACGTTTACCAACTTCTGACCAAGAATTGGACAGAGTTTTAGGTGGCGGAATTGTACCAGGATCCTTAATCTTACTCGGCGGAGAACCTGGTATTGGAAAAAGCACACTATTACTTCAAATCTCATTAAAATTACCGTACAAAACGTTGTATGTTTCTGGAGAAGAAAGTCAGAAGCAAATCAAAATGCGCGCAGAACGTATCAGTCAAAAAAGCTCGAATTGTTTTGTATTGACGGAAACGAAAACGCAAAATATTTTCAAGCAAATTGCTGAAATCCAACCAGATATTGTTATCATTGATTCCATTCAAACCTTGCATTCTGATTATATTGAATCATCTGCGGGAAGCATTTCACAAATCCGAGAATGCACAACAGAACTCATCAAATTTGCCAAAGAAAGTGGCACGCCAGTTTTACTAATTGGACACATTACAAAAGACGGAAACATTGCTGGACCAAAAATTTTGGAACATATGGTGGATACGGTTTTACAGTTTGAAGGCGATCGAAATCATGTATACAGAATTTTACGTTCGTTAAAAAACCGTTTTGGTTCAACGTCCGAATTAGGAATTTATGAAATGTTGTCCGATGGCTTACGCGAAGTGAGCAATCCGTCAGAAATATTAATTTCCAAAAACGAAGATGAACTCAGCGGAACTGCAATTGCAGCAACTTTAGAAGGCGCGCGTCCGTTAATGATTGAAATTCAAGCCTTAGTAAGCACAGCGGTTTACGGAACACCACAACGAAGTTCCACAGGATATAATGCCAAACGACTCAACATGTTGTTGGCAGTTTTAGAAAAAAGAGCAGGTTTCAAATTAGCGGCAAAAGATGTTTTCCTAAACATTACTGGCGGAATTAGCATTGATGACACTGCGATAGATTTGGCGGTAATTGCAGCAATTTTATCAAGCAATGAAGATGAAGAAATTTCCAAAACAAACTGTTTTGCTGCAGAAATTGGATTGGCTGGAGAAATTCGTCCTGTAAGCAGAATAGATCAGCGTATTTCAGAAGCTGAAAAATTAGGTTTCAAACGATTTTTTACTTCAAAATACAATAAAATATCACTCAAAAACACCAACATAGAAATTATCTTAATCTCTAAAATTGAAGATTTAGTTTCGCATTTGTTTTAGAATAATATTGAAAGATTCAATGATTTAACGATTAAAAAATTGTGGTATTGCTTGCCTCGAATTCACGAATTATTTCTTGAAACGTCTTTGCGAAAGTTTTGTTTACATTGAGCGGAGTCGAAATGAAAAAACTTATGGCAATCTGTTCCTCGATAAGCAGATTACTTCGTCGCAAACTCCTCGTAATGACGTATCAAAGCACTTCTCGATACAAATTTTCGTTGCAAATTTACTCGAAGTGACGAATTAGTATTTAACCACCAAAGCTAAGCGATCCACACTTCGATAGCTTCGTCAGGTATTTTTTATCAAAATGTATTTTGATCTCAATAATGCTCAGTGTCCGCAAACTAACTAATCTAAAAGCGATAGCAGTCTAAAAGATTCCCGCCTACGCGAGAACGAGTCTAAAAGCGAAGCGAGTCCAAGAGATTCCCGCCTACGCGGGAATGAGTCTAAATCACGGTGCCGGATTCGGAATCCGACTATGAATTTCATTGATTTCATCAATGATTTCTTGTGACAAATCAAGATCAATACTTGCAATATTTTCTTTGAGTTGTTCCATTTTAGTAGCTCCAATAATATTTCCTGTCAAAAATGGTTGCTGATTTATAAACGCCAACGCCATTTGCGACAAACTTATATTGTGTTTTTTGGCAACTTCATTATACTGTCGTGTAGCTTCCATTGCTTCTTTTCCGCTATATCGTGCAAATCTTGGAAATAATGCTAAGCGGGAATCGTCAGGTAGTTTTCCATCTAAGTATTTTCCCGAAAGAACACCACAGGCAAGTGGCGAATATGCCATTAATCCAATTTTTTCTCGCATTGCAATTTCCGCCAAACTTGTTTCAAAACTTCGACATACTAATGAATACGCATTTTGAATCGTGACCATTCTTGGCAATCCTTTTTTAGATTCTTCCAAATAACGCATTGTTCCCCAAGGTGTTTCATTGGAGATTCCGACTTGACGAATTTTTCCTTCTTTGATTAACGCATCTAAGGCGTTTAAAGTTTCATGAAAATTATCTTTCCAAGAATCGCTCGGATCATGCTTATAATCACGCGTTCCAAAGAAGTTTGCTTGGCGTTCTGGCCAATGCAATTGATACAAATCTATATAGTCTGTTTGCAAACGTTTTAAGCTTTTTTCTACAGCATCTTTTATGGCTTCTGGTTTAAAACCATTCGTTCTAATGTGTGCAGTATAATCGCCAGGACCTGCTATTTTAGTAGCTAAAACAACTTTGTCTCTGTTTCCTGATTTTTTGAACCAAGTTCCAATAATACGTTCGGTTTCTGCGTAGGTTTCTTCCGTTGCTGGCACTGGATATAATTCGGCAGTATCAAAAAAGTTAACGCCTTGTGTTAATGCGTAATCCATTTGCTCGTGACCTTCGGCTTCGGTATTTTGATTTCCCCAAGTCATGGTTCCTAAGCATATTTTGCTAACTTTTATGTCTGTATGTGGTATTTTTGAGTATTTCATGTTTTCAATTTCTTTTTCAACTTCAACTTCAACTTCAATTTCGACTTCAACTTCGCATTAAGGATAGAGCGGTTTGTCTGAGCTCTTTTGGATTTTGCCAACGCAAAAATCCAAAAAGCGAGTAGCGAAAGCCTGACCTGAATGTTCACTGAGGTTTTATCGAAGTGAATATTTAGGAAATGCCCAAATTACACTTCTACCTCCACCAAAATAGGACAATGATCCGAGTGTTTGGCTTCTGGCAAAATGGTTGCTCTGGTAATGTTTTCTTTTAGCGGTTCGCTGACCATATTGTAATCTATGCGCCAACCTTTGTTGTTGTTTCGGGCGTTTGCGCGGTAACTCCACCAACTGTAATGATGTGGTTCTTTGTTGAGATGTCGGAATGAATCGATGAATCCGCTATTTATGAAACTTCCAATCCAAGCGCGTTCTTCTGGCAAGAATCCTGAAACTCCTTTCATTTTTGGGTTGTGAATGTCAATTTCTTCATGACAGATATTGTAATCGCCACAAACGACTAAGTTTGGTAATTCGTTGCGCAATTCCGTTAAGTATTCCTTTATTTCGTCCATGTATTGGAACTTGAAACTGAGTCGCGCATCATTTGTTCCCGAAGGCAAATACATGCTCATTATAGAGATGTTGTCAAAATCGACACGCACGTTGCGACCTTCAAAATCCATGGTTTCAATTCCTGTTCCGTAGACTACCTTTTTTGGTTCTTGCTTGCACAATATCGCAACGCCGCTGTAGCCTTTTTTTTGTGCGCTATACCAATAGTTGTATTTGTAACCTGCTTGCTCAAAAATTTCTAAATCGAGTTGTTCTTTTTGTGCTTTTATTTCTTGCAGACAAATTACATCTGGATTTGCTTGTTGCAGCCATTCTATGAATCCTTTTTTGATTGCTGCACGGATTCCGTTTACATTGTATGATATTATTTTCATGAAGTTAATTGTATTGAAAATATACTTTTGAGAATGAATATTTTATTCTTCTTCGTTGTCGTTTAGTCTGCGCTCTAGTTCTGCTTGAAATTCTTCCATGACAGGTTTTACAGTACTTTCTGGAAGATCAGAAATTCGAATGTACATTAAACCATCAACCGAGTTATTAAATAGCGGATCTACATTAAAGGCAACCACTTTTGCATTTTGTTTTACATACTTTTTTATGAGTACAGGCAAACGCAAGTTTCCAGGTTCTATTTCGTTAATGATTTTATCAAATTTGTTTAAATCGGCTTCTGTTTCATCAAAAATAAAGTCTTTGTCTGCATCTTTTAGTTTGACTTTGAATTCTTTTTTCGGATGAATGTATTGTGCAACATACGGATCGTAATAATGCGATTTCATAAACTCAATCATGAGTGATTTGGAAAAGTTTGAAAACTGATTGCTAATACTTACGCCACCAATGAGGTATTTGTGTTCTGGATATCGCAACGTTGTGTGCACAATTCCTTTCCAAAGTAAGAATAATGGCATTGGTTTTTGCTGATATTCTTTTATGATGAAAGCTCTTCCCATTTCAATGGATTCGCTCATCATTTTGTGTAATTCTGGTTCAAAACGAAATAAGTCTTGCAGATAGAAACCATCAATTCCATAGTTTGCAAAGATCTGACTTCCTAAGCCCATTCTATACGCGCCAACTAATTGTTTTGCTTCACTATCCCACAGAAACATATGATGATAATAGTAATCGAATTTATCTAAATCAATTGCTTGATTGGTTCCTTCACCGATTTCCCGAAACGTAATTTCACGAAGTCTTCCAATTTCACGTAATACGTTTGGAATTTCAGAAGCTTCCGCTAGAAAAACCTGGTAATTTTTACTTGTTAGCAAATGACGATCTTTCGGTAAACCTTCTACTTCTTCTTGTATGACTTCCGCAGAAACTGGCGTAATAATTTGTTTTGGTGGTGGTTTTGGAATTTTTAACGATGTTGGCACTTTACTCAACAGATTTTGCTTTTCAAACGTGTTAGATAACATGTATGTTTTTTTGCGTACAAATTCTGTAAAGTCTTCTAAACTTTCGTGTTCGTCTTGTGCTTTTACAGAAATTGGTTTTCCGATACGCACTTTTATGACTCTATTTTTTTGTGTCAATACTTCAGACGGTAATTTTGCCGTTCGAAACGTATCACTGATTCTTGAAAGTCTGTAAAAGATGCGACTATTTTTTGCATGAAAATAGATAGGAACCACCGGAACTTTTGCTTTTTTCACTAGTTTCATTGCAGATTCTTCCCAAGGTTTATCAACAATTAGTTTCCCGTCTTTATAGGTTGAAACTTCTCCTGCTGGAAAAACACCCAATGGTTTTCCTTCCCGCAAATGCATGATGGATTGTTTGAAACCTGCCAAACTTGATTTTGCTCCTTTGTGATCTTCAAAAGGATTTACAGGCATTATGTATGATTTTATCGGATCTATTCGTTGTAATAAGAAATTCGCAATGATTTTATAATCTGGTCGTTGCTCTATCATCAGTTTTAACAACAAAAGTCCATCAATTCCACCAAGTGGATGATTTGAAATTGTTACATACGCGCCATCTTTAGGAAGACGTTTCATATCTTCCTCAGGAATTTCAAATTTAATCTGAAACTCATCTAATAATGCATTTAAAAATTCTAAATCTTTGAGGTGTTTATGCTTGTCGTAGACTTTATTTATATTGGAAATACGCAACACCTTCATTAAAATCCAACCGATAAAGGTTCCAATAAAGCCGTACTTGTCTAATTTGATAGCTTTTGCAACTTCTTTAGCTGTTACCAATCCCATATATTTATTTTAAGGCGAATTACAAATATAGGAAAAACAACCTCAATTTGCTTCATTTATTTTACAACTAACTGTATCGTTTGCTCTGCGCGTTGTTCTAGCAGAATTTCTTTTTCTTTTTTTAATCCCGAAATCGCTAATTCTGTAAAGTGTCGTATTGTGTACAAAGACACGTTTTCGTAATGTGTAACTTTGAATTTTGAACGCAAGGTATTGAGTAATTTTTCTAGATTATCAAACTTATTATCAACACAAACTGAGAAACTAATTGCTGAGTTTTGAATGACGTCAACTTTCATTTTACAATCGCTTAATAGTTTGAATATTTCGCTGATATTTTCTTCAACGATGAATGAAAAATCTAAAGAAGAAAGAGATATTAATACTTGTTTCTTTTTAACGATAAAACACGGAATATTTGGATTAATTCCCGAACCTTTTGCAACCGTAGTTCCGTCATTTTTTGGGTTTAGAAACGATTTTACATATAACGGAATTTCCTTGCGTTGTAATGGTTGTAATGTTTTTGGATGAATGACTGAAGCACCATAAAATGCCAACTCAATCGCTTCTCTGTATGAAATATTGTGTAGTAATTGTGCATTTTCAAAATAGCGTGGATCGGCATTTAAAACACCTGGAACATCTTTCCAAATAGTCACGCTTTCGGCATTTAAACAATACGCAAAAATAGCTGCTGAGTAATCAGAACCTTCTCTTCCTAATGTTGTGGTAAAATTATTTGGATCACTTCCAATGAAACCTTGTGTAATGTTGAGTTTATTTCTATTTACTTTTTGTTTGATGTTTTCCTGCGTCGCTTCCCAATTTACGGTTGCATCCCGATAATTTGTATCTGTTTTGATAAGTTCACGAACATCTAACCACGTATTTTCAAGTGAAATACTATTTAGATATGCACTAATAATTTTCGTAGAAACCAATTCACCAAAAGATACTAATTGATCGTACACAAAATCATAATCAGGCGATTTGTTTCTATGCAAAAAACCTTTCATTTCTTCAAAAAGTTTTTTAATGTCTTTGTAAATTTGATGTTGCTCATTTGGAAATAATTCCAACAATATTTCATTGTGACATTTAACAATTTCTTGAACAGAAGCTTGCAATTCTTTACTTGAATCGAAGTAATTTTTAATGACAAACTCAATTAAGTTTGTTGTTTTTCCCATCGCAGAAACTACAATGAGTGTATTTTCATACCCAACTTTTTGCAATACTTTGACAATATTTTTAACGCCATTTGCATCTTTTACAGATGCGCCACCAAATTTGAATATTTTCATCTTTTTGTTTCTGCTGCTTTTTTATATTAGTTTCAAAACGTCAGATCGAGTGTCCTGAACTTGTTTCAGGATGTATCGAGATCTACTTCGAAACATTTAGTATGTATTTATTTTCCTAGCACTTCTCGATACTAAATTCTTCCAGATAGCTACGCTTGGTATTTTCTATCAAAATATATTTTAACCTCAATAATACTCGAAGTGACGTTTATGTTTCTTTACAAACTCCAATTTCAATTTTTCACTTTCAACTTTTCACTTTCAGCTTTTCACTGTTCGTTGTTCGTTGTTCTTTGTTCTTTGTTCTTTGTTCTTTGTTCTTTATTCTTTATTCTTTATTCAAAACAAGCATTTTTACATTTAAAATTCAACATTTATAATTTAAAATCCCCTTCCAACTTTTCACTTTTCACTCTTAACTTTTCACTCTCTTTTAGACAAATAATTCTGAATTCCTTCCTCGTCTAATTGTACCACATGCCAATCACGCATTACGTTTGCGCCAATGTGTTCGTAAAAATCGATTGCTGGCGTGTTCCAATCTAATACTTCCCAACTAATTCGTTTTACGCCCAATTTGTTTCCGTATTTTACAACTTCAGTTAGCAATAAACCTCCAACACCATTTCCGCGTGCTGTTTCGCTTACAATTAAATCTTCTAAGTGTAATACTTCGCCTTTCCAAGTAGAATAGCGCATGTATACAAGTGCAATTCCGATAACTTCTTCTGAGGTTTCTGCAATAAAACACTGAAACTTTGGCGCAGTTCCAAAACCATCTTTACGTAAACTTTCTGGAGTTGTTATCACGGCTTCTGGTTCTTTCTCAAAAATAGCCAATTCTTCAATCAATCTAAAGATATCATGAACATCGGTTTCGGTTGCTTTTCGGATTGTATAGTTCATAGTTTTTTTGAAAATGTTCATACAAATATAACAAGTGTAAAATTATAATTTTTACGAAAACGTTATAGTTGTACAAAATTATCGATATTTGTGATCTGAGAAACAAAGTAGACAAAATGGCTAAAAAAAATCAAACATTAGGAGAGTTTATTATTGAAAATCAAGCGGAATTCCAATATTCTTCTGGAGAACTTTCTAGATTGATCAATTCTATCCGATTGGCAGCAAAAGTTGTAAATCACGAAGTAAACAAAGCAGGTTTAGTGGATATTATTGGCGCATTTGGCGAAACTAATATTCAAGGAGAAGATCAGCAAAAGCTAGATGTATATGCAAATGAAAAGTTTATTCAAACACTGACCAATAGAAATATTGTCTGCGGAATTGCTTCTGAAGAAAATGATGATTTTATCGCAATTAATAGTTTGGACGAGAAAAATCAAAATAAATATATCGTTTTAATTGATCCGCTAGATGGTTCTTCTAATATTGATGTGAATGTTTCTGTTGGAACTATTTTTTCTATTTATAGAAGAATTACGCCTGTTGGAACGCCTGTAACTATTGACGATTTTCTGCAAAAAGGAAATGAACAAGTTGCCGCTGGTTATGTAGTTTATGGAACTTCTACAATGTTAGTATATTCTACAGGACATGGTGTAAATGGATTTACGTTGAATCCTGCAATTGGAACGTTTTATTTATCGCATCCAAATATGGAATTTTCTGAGACTGGAAATATTTATTCTATTAATGAAGGGAATTATGCACATTTCCCGAAAGGTGTAAAAAATTATATTAAATATTGTCAACAAGAAGAAGATGACAGACCCTATACTTCTCGTTATATTGGCTCATTAGTGTCAGATTTTCACCGAAACTTAATTAAAGGTGGTATTTATATTTATCCGCAAACGTCTAAAGCACCAACTGGAAAATTGCGTTTATTATACGAATGTAATCCAATGGCATATTTGGCAGAACAAGCCAACGGACTAGCCTCAGACGGATTTCAACGCATTATGGACATTAAACCAACGGAGTTACACCAACGCGTTCCTATTTTCTGCGGAAGCCGTAAAATGGTAGAAAAAGCCAAGGAATTTATGAAGAATTCATAGGAAAAGGATTAACTTTCCCAAAAATTACTATTTTTGTGTGAAACCGCAATTACTATAAAACACTTCTAAATGGCTACAAAAGGTAAAAATACTGCAGATGCAGATCAAACAAATTCTCAATCTGCAGATCCATCTTCTGCTAAGATTGAAGCAATCAAGAATTTAATTTTTGGAGAAAATATTCTACAATATGATTCTGAGTTTGACAGTATCAAAAATGATATTCTTGCCAAAAAGAAGGCTTTAGAAACATTGATTGAGGAAGTTCGTTCAGAATTGATTCAAAATATAGACAATTTAAGTACTGATCTTAATATTCGCATCACGGAATTGGAATCCAATATTGAAAATAAATTGGACGATATGGACGAGAAAAAAGTAGACAGAAGACACTTAGGACAATTATTGGTAAGCCTTGGCGAGAAAATAGGAAAAGAATAAAATCCAACGTAAATCTTAGTGTGTATTTATGACGGAAGACGATAAATTATCGATTTTAAAAGATTTGTTACTCACAGATGATCGTGTGTATACGGAATCAATACACTCTAAAATTAAACAGCTCGAAGAACTTATTAACGAGCAACAGAAGCTTTCTAGCAAGATAAATCCTATTATTGATAAGAAGCTAGAAGAGTTTACCAAGCAAATTCCAAAAACACTTGGACCCACAATTACCAAAACACTTGCGGAGCAAATTAGAAATTCACAAGATCAAGTTGTAGAAGCATTGTACCCAATTATGGGGAAAATGATTAAGAAGTATATTTCACAAGAAATTAGCTTACTTACGGAACGCATTAATAAGCAATTGGAAGACAGTTTTTCGGCAAATAGTTGGAAACGAAAATTCAGATCGTGGTTTGGTGGCGTGAAAGAAGAAGAATTATTATTGAGTCAATTATCGTCTATTTCGCAAGTTGAACAAGTGTTGATTATTGAGAAAAATTCAGGATTACTTATTGGGCAATATACTAAAACAGAAACGATTGATAAAGATATGATTTCGGGAATGTTGACTGCTATTAAAAGTTTTGTGGAAGATGCTTTTAATGAGAAAAGTCAAAATTTAGAGTTGATTGAATACGAGTTATATCATATTCATATTCAGAGTTTTGTATCTTTTTATGTTGCAGTTGCCATTTCTGGAGAATATAATCTTATCTTTAAAAATAAAATTCAAGATATTATCTTTAATTTTACTGATAATTTTTTAAATCTTTTTGATGATTTAAGTGAAATTAAAGAAAAAGAAATTACTAACGAATTAGAATTTTACTTTTGCACGAATGAAAATCTCTAAAAAAATAATTCTACTTGGGCATTTTGGTGTCGGAAAGTCTTCGTTGATTCGACAGTTTGTTGAAAATTCGTTTACCTCAGACTACAAAGTAACCATTGGTGTTCACATTTTAAAAAAAGAAGTTGAAATTGCTCCTGACGAAAACATATCTCTAATTATTTGGGATTTGGAAGGATATGATGATATTAAAAAAACAAGAGCGTCTTATTTACTAGGAACGCACGGTTTTATTTATGTGTTTGACATCACGCGACCTGCAACTTATGAAAATTTAAAAGACGATATTGCCTACCTAACAAATCAATACGCCAACACGCCTTTAAAAGTCGTTGGAAACAAAGCAGATTTAGTAACCAAAAGCTATTTGAAAGAAAATGCAGCCGTTTTTGGAGCAACTCCTGACTTTTTTACGAGCGCAAAAACAGGTGATAAAGTAGACACTTTATTTACTACATTGGCTAAAGAACTTGCGAAATAATTACTATGCTAGAAACATACAGAGGAGCATATTTCCATCCGAGAACACAATTTATAACTATTGATTCTAAAGGGAACGTATTAGAAAGTGATGATGTTTTATTTTCGTTAAAAAAAGGAGAACATCTTTCTTCCATAAGTCCATTTTTTGAAGGTCTTTCTTCGTATTTTGATGTGCAAGAAAAGAACGACATCAAATTTACGTGTGTTCATTTAGAAAATGAACATAAAAAAGACCTTATTTGCGACATCGAGTTTAAAACATTTGCTAACAAACAGCCTACATTGGTTATTATTCATGATTTTTCAGATCATTACAACTATTATCAAGAAGTAGCGCAAAGTAGAAACGAATCTGTGATTAATTCGCAAGTTTTAGAACTTCAAAATAAATATCTTCAAGAAAAAGAAGATTTTAAAAATACATTTATCGCCAATTTTAGTCATGAATTACGCAATCCGTTAACTGGTGTTACTGCATTTTGTTCTGTTTTACAAAAAACGAACATGACTGCGGAACAAGAAGATTACGTAGAAGTTATAAAATCTTCGGCTGATCATTTAAAAAATATGATTGGAGACATTTTAGAAATGTCAAAAATGGAAGTTGGAAAACTTTCTTTTGAAGAAGAAGTATTCAATTTTCATGAATTAATTGAAATGTTGGAGTTTACTTATAGTGTTAAAGCAAAGCAGCAAAATATAGCGTTTGAAGTAAATTTCGATAAGAAGATTCCAAAATATTTAGAAGGCGACAAAACACGCATCCAGCAGGTTTTTGAAAACTTACTTGAAAATGCACTTAAATTCACAACCACGGGACAGGTTACATTTTCCATTATAGAAAATCAGCGAAGAGCGCGAAAAGTAAACCTAAATATTAGTGTTAAAGATACCGGAATTGGGATTTCTGCAGAAAAATTGGATCTCATATTCAATAGTTTTACGCAGTTGAACAATTCTCGAAAATACGCAGGCACTGGACTTGGCTTGACTATTGTAAAAGGATTGGTAGAATTGATGGACGGAAAAATAACGGTAGAAAGTAAAAAAAATGTAGGTGCTACTTTTAAAATAAATATCAACTTTAAATATCCGACCAATCAAGAAAACATTTCTTTAGAAAATAAATCGGATTTAGAACACAAAAATAATTTATCCAAGAAAAAATACAGCGTCTTGCTTGCCGAAGATTCAGAATTGACACAAATGGCTGTGTTGAAAATTTTAGCACAAGAAGGTCTCTTTTTCTTAGACATTATTAGCAATGGCGAAGATGTGATTGAAAGCGTTATTCACAACGAATACGATTTAATTTTAATGGACATTCGCATGCCTGGAACCAATGGAGACGAATTGACAAAGATGATTCGTACACTTCCTGTAGACAATTGCAAAACCATTCCAATCTTGGCGTTAACCGCAAATTTATATCAAGAAGACAAAAAGCGTTATAAAAAAATGGGAATAAATGACATCATTGAAAAACCATTTGATGAAACAACCTTATTAAAGAAAATTTATAAGTATTTGAAGTGATTTCGATAAAAAATTCTTTCAGAATTTCACTCAATCTGACGGATTTCACTTTTAAAATTATTAGAAAATAGATATTTTAATTTCAATTATAAGCATAAAAAACCGAGCAAATTGCTCGGTTTTTTATATTAAAATCGTTTCTAAAATTAGCGATTCATATTTTTAATTTCATCTTTAAAATCATCCGAATCAACTCCTTTACTTACCAATAATAATGCTTTGTGCACTACATACGGAACATTTTCTGGAGAAAATCCTAATCCAATTGCCAAACGTTCTAAAATAGCAGTTTGCTTTGGTCCTAAGTGATGATCTACATATACCATACGCGCCAAATCGTACAAACGTTCCAAACGTTCGTTATACATTGTTGGCGGATTTACAGGATGCGATCTGTAATCTTTTAAAATCTCTTTGTAATCGCTTTCAGAGATATCTAAATTTCTAGCCATTCTATCTAAAAACGCTTTTTCCTCATTTGAAACAACGCCGTCACTCATTGCAACACGAACAATGGCTGCAAAATGATCTTGATTCCGCTCACGAAATCCACTTGAATATAAATCTGATATAGACATTTCTTATTTTTTAGTACTGCAAATATAAATAATCTCTTGGCTATTTTTTGTCTGTTCGATTTTTATTTTTAGCATGAAAGTTGGATTTTTTAACTATTGAAAGTTTATTTAGTGTAACCAGCATAAGTTAGTATTGATTGTTATCAATATTTTTCCTCTTCAACACAATCTCAGCCGCTTTCACAGCATCTTTTTGATACTTGGTTTTATTGTCTAAAATTTCTCGCAACTGCTTTTCATTTTTGGATTGAAACTTCTCAACAAACTTCTCAATATTCGTTTTTTCTTTCGCACGTTTTAATTTGACAGCTTTTTTTGAATTAGACGTATTTATATAAGGAAAGAATCTAAATCGGTACTTGGTTTTTTTTATAAAAGCATATTCATGTAAAAAGTCAACAATTAAATTTGAAATATAATACCGATCGCCATTCTTAAATTTTAAATCCCAATAGCCAAAATCAGAGTGAATCGCATATTCTCTTACCCAATTATCAATTGCTTGTTTATAATAAATTCCAAGATGATACGTAGATGTTTCAATCTCTGAAAATTCATATTTTTTAAAATGTCCTTTTTTACTGATCGTTATATATTTAGATGCGGTATCAATTTCAACGATTGTTTCTTTGTTTCGAACGTAATAATCAATCAAAAGAATAATAGTTTGAAGATTAAGAAGCAGCATTACTCCAACGAAAGTAAGTAGCATTATAGTACGATATTCCGCATCCTTAGTTTCGGAAAATAAGCCAAAAATAAAACCAAGAAAAATGAAACCTAAAAATATAAATAGGTTTTCTTTTAATACTTTTTTTAGAAGTTTGTAATGTAACTTATATGTCTTTTTCAAAGTATAGAAACCATTTTTTATCGCTTCTAAAATAAAGCATTTCACATCATTTCTTTTCAAAATTGCTCAGAAATGATAAATTTTTACTTTAATTCGTTATAAATTACAACACCTGCATAGTATATTTGCATAAAAATTTCACATTCGTGAGTATCGCTAAAATCTCGCAACATTTCAAACAATCTCCTGAACTAAGGAAATTAGGGCAAGCTATTGCCAAAAATCAAGAAAAAATACACCTTAAAGGACTTACAGGTTCCAGTTTGTCGTTCGCAATTTCCGAAGCTTTTAAGGAAAGTGACAAGCCGTTTATTTTTATCTTAAACGATAAAGAAGAAGCTGCCTATTACTTGAATGATTTGGAGCATTTGCTGAATGATAAAGATGTACTTTTTTATCCTGGAAGTTACCGCAGACCATATGAAATAGAGAAAACCGACAATGCAAATGTGTTGTTGCGTGCCGAAGTTTTGAACCGAATTAATTCGCGCAAAAAACCATCATTAATTGTAACATATCCAGCAGCATTATTTGAAAAAGTTGTCACGCGAAAAGAATTAGAAAAGAATACACTCAAAGTTTCATTAAACGATAAATTGTCTATCGATTTTATAAATGAAACCTTATTTGCATATAATTTTCATCGCGTAGATTTTGTCACAGAACCTGGTGAATTTTCCGTTCGTGGTGGAATTGTAGATGTATATTCGTTCTCAAACGATGAACCGTACAGAATTGAGTTTTTTGGCGATGAAGTTGACAGCATGCGGACGTTTGATGTGGAAACGCAACTTTCTACGGAAAAAGTAACCAAAATTAGTATTATTCCGAATGTAGAAAATAAAGCACTGCAAGAATCTCGCGAAAGCTTTTTAAAATATATTCCAGGAAAAACGGTTGTGTTTGCAAAAAATACAGAATTACTTTTTGGACGAATTGACACATTATTTACCAAAGCGAAAAGTGTTTTTTCTGAATTATCTGGAGAAATTAAACACAATACGCCTGAAGAATTATTCTGCACAAAAGAACTTTTACAAAATCAATTTTTAGAATATACTATTGTAGAATTGACAGCGAATCCATTGTTGAAAGCGGATACTTTTATCGAATTTAATACAACGCCGCAACCTTCATTCAATCGTCAATTTGATTTATTGATTGAAGATTTAGACAAAAATCACGAAAAAGGATATACCAATTATATTACATGCGTAAGCGAACAACAAGCGAAACGTTTTCACGATATTTTTGACGATGTAGAACAAAAAGTACATTATGAAACCATTGTACTTCCACTTTATCAAGGTTTTGCAGATCACAATCAGAAACTAATTTGTTATACAGATCATCAAGTTTTTGAGCGCTACCACAAATTTCATTTGAAAAATGGATACGCAAAAAAACAAGCAATTACGCTAAAAGAATTGACCAATTTGGAAGTTGGCGATTATGTCACACATATTGATCATGGAATAGGAAAATTTGGCGGTTTAAAAAAGATTGAAGTTGAAGGAAAGAAACAAGAAGCCATCAAATTAATCTACGGCGAACGCGATATTTTATACTTGAGCATTCACTCGTTGCATAAAATTTCTAAGTTCAACGGAAAAGACGGAAAACCTCCAAAAATATATAAATTAGGTTCTGGCGCTTGGAAAAAACTCAAGCAAAAAACCAAAGCACGCGTAAAACATATTGCCTATAATTTGATTGAATTATATGCAAAACGACGTACGCAAAAAGGATTTCAATATGATCCAGATACCTATTTGCAACACGAATTAGAAGCTTCGTTTATTTATGAAGATACGCCCGATCAATCTACTGCGACACAAGATGTAAAAGCCGATATGGAAAGTGAACGTCCAATGGACAGATTGGTTTGTGGCGATGTTGGTTTCGGTAAAACGGAAGTTGCCATCAGAGCAGCATTTAAAGCAGTTGACAACGGAAAACAAGTTGCAATTTTAGTTCCGACAACTATTTTGGCGTTTCAGCATTTTAAAACATTTACCGAGCGTTTGGTAGATATGCCTGTTACAGTTGATTATTTGAATCGTTTCCGATCTACCAAACAACGAAAAATAGCATTGGAAGGACTCAAAAACGGAAATGTTGATATTGTAATTGGAACGCATCAATTGGTAAGTAAAGCCGTGGTATTTAAGGATCTTGGTTTGTTAATTGTAGATGAAGAACAAAAATTTGGTGTTGCTGTAAAAGATAAATTAAAAACCATTAAAGAGAATGTAGATACGTTGACATTGACTGCAACTCCAATTCCGAGAACACTACAATTTAGTTTGATGGCTGCGCGAGATTTATCCGTAATTACAACGCCGCCGCCAAACCGTTATCCAATAGAAACACACATTATTCGCTTTTCAGAAGAAACGATTCGTGATGCTGTGAGTTATGAAATTCAACGTGGCGGACAAGTGTTTTTTATTCACAATCGGATTCAAAATATTAAAGAAGTTGCAGGCATGATTCAGCGTTTGGTGCCAGATGCTAAAATTGGAATTGGTCACGGACAAATGGACGGAAAGAAACTCGAAAAACTTATGCTTGCTTTTATGAATGGTGAGTTTGACGTATTGGTTTCTACCACAATTGTTGAAAGTGGTTTGGATGTGCCAAATGCAAATACAATTTTTATTAATAACGCTAACAACTTTGGATTGAGCGATTTACATCAGATGCGAGGTCGCGTTGGACGAAGCAATAAGAAAGCTTTTTGTTATTTTATTACGCCGCCAGATTCTGTAATGACACAAGATGCGCGCAAACGATTGACTGCGTTGGAACAATTTTCTGCCTTAGGAAGCGGACTTAATATTGCCATGAAAGATTTAGAAATTCGTGGTGCAGGAGATTTGTTAGGTGGCGAGCAAAGTGGATTTATTAATGAAATTGGATTTGAAACATATCAAAAAATATTGAACGAAACTATTGAAGAACTCAAAGAAAACGAGTTTAAAGACTTGTATGAAGATCAAGAAAGTCCGAAAGAGAAAGTGTATTTGAAAGAAACACAAATTGATACCGATTTTGAGTTGTTATTTCCTGATGCGTATGTAAATGTGGTTTCTGAACGTTTGGCATTGTACAGTAAATTGAGTACACTTACTTCCGAAGATGAATTACAGAAATTTGAAAATGAACTCGTTGACAGGTTTGGTCCGTTGCCAGAACGTGCCGCGGCATTGTTGGATTCGGTTCGCATTAAATGGATTGCAACGAAGTTTGGCTTGGAGAAAATTATTATGAAAAAAGGCAAGTTGATTGGCTATTTTATTTCAGATCAACAGTCAGGTTTCTACCAAAGTCCTAATTTTACAAAGGTATTGCAGTTTGTACAGCAAAATCCATCTATTTGTAAGATGAAAGAAAAACAAACTCGCAAAGGTTTACGCTTATTGCTTACTTTTGAACGAATTACGTCTGCTAAAAAAGCACTAAACGTTCTCGAAAAAATTACATAAATTGCTTTGGCTTAATTATTGAAATAGATTTAAAAAACTGAAACTCATGATTAAAAAAATACTTTTTATTCTTTGCATGATTCCATTGTGCATGCAAGCGCAGAAAACTATGTTGGGTACATTTTCTCCAGCAGAAGAGTACGAATGGTTTATCTTATATAAATTAAAAACAACGCATCAGGCATACATTGATAACGGAAAAATTGTCGATGGGAAATTAAATTATACGTTTAAAGCTGACGCTGAAAAAGGTATGTATCGTTTGGTGTATGGAATGCCACAAGAGTCTGAGAATTTCGATTTTATTTATAGTGGCGAAGAAGATATTACGTTTATGTTTGATGAAAATGATTCTGAATTTACGCTTTCAAAAGAAAATCAACTATATACTTCTTATTTTTCTAGTGTGAATATGGCGAAGAAACAAATCAATGATTTTTACCAAACTACACAATCTCACACATCTGATTATATGACTATTTTTAAAATCCTGAATGATACGCAAGAGGTTTTTGAAAAAGAAGCAGCAGGAACTATTGTGTATAATTTTATCAAAGCGAGTCGTTCGTACATTCCTACTTCTTATGAAAAACCAGAAATAATGGTTGATAATATTAAGAAGCATTATTTTGATCATGTAGATTTTTCGAATCCTGTGTTGCAAAATTCAGATTTCATTGCAGATAAAATGTCAAATTATGTGTTTACGGCATTGCCAATGAAAGAGTTTACAGGAGAAGAATTAATAGAAGAATATAAGAAGAACATTGCCACCATTGATGAAAAAATAAAACCTGTTGCTATTGATTATCAAAAAACATTGTTCAACGTTTTGTGGGAACAAATGGTTGTTGTGGAGAATCAAGATATTGCAAATCATATTGCCGACACCTATTTGATTTCGTTGGCAAAACAATTGAACGATCAAGTATTAATTGATAAGTTAAAAACCTATAAACGTTTGTCATTTGGGCAAGTTGCTCCAGATTTTACGTGGGTAAAAGATAATAAAGCACATAAATTAAGTGAATTAAAAAGTGCTGAAAACTATATTATCGTGTTTTGGAGTAGTACTTGTTCGCATTGTCTGAAAGAATTGCCATTGTTGAAAACGTTTGTTGAAAGCAAAGAAAAAGGTACTTTTAAAGTGATCGCAATTGGTTTGGAAGATGAACGCACAAGTTGGGCAAATGAAAGTTCGTTTTACCCAAATTTCATTCACGTTTTAGGTTTGGATAAGTGGGAAAATGAAATTGGAAACCAATATGATGTAAGTTCTACGCCAACATTTTTTATATTAGATAAAGATAAACGCATTATTGGAAAACCATATGGTGTAGAAGAATTGGAAGCGTTTTTTAAGAAGGAATAATTATTGAAATTCAATTATAAAAAAAACAGAAAAGTATAGTTGCTTTTCTGTTTTTTAGGTTTATTTCTTAAGTTGCTGAGTCTCTATGGACAATTAGGGCCTGAGTTTAAGCCTTGATTTCCATCTCCTTCTGTACATCCATTCTTAAGTTCTGTTACGGTAGCTCCTTCTGTACACATTCCATTTGCCTTAGTTTGACAAGTAGGATGTTCTGTTTCGTTTACATGAGTTCCAGTAGTAGTATCATTTGCTGGGTCTTCAGTCCCACCAATGATTTGTTTTCTATTTAAATTTGCAATTTTAAATTTTCTGAATTTTAATACTTTTTTGTTTTCTCTCATTTTTATAAATTTTTGAATGTGTTCAAATCTAAGTATTCATTATTAGTATGAAAGGAAATTTGGGCTTCCAAAAACGATAATTCCGTGAATTATCGTTTTTTTTGAGTACTTTCTCTAACTTTTTTTATAAAATAAGAAGGTTTTAAGCCTGTTTTCTTTTGAAAGGCTCTTGAAAACCCTTCTGGATTTGAAAACCCTATTTCTTCAGCAATGGCACGAATAGTATATTTTTGATATTTGGTATCATGCTGTACGTGACTTACTAAATAGTCAATTCGCAAATCGTTAACATACGTTGTAAAGTTTTTGCCTTTGTACGAGTTTACAATTTTAGATAAATACTTGGAGTTTGTATTCACGATTTTAGCGACATCTTTTAAAGAGATTTGATTTTTAAGATAAGCTTCTCCTAGTTCAAATGTTTCTAAGGTTTGTAAAACTTCTTCTATAATATGTTGATCTATTCCTAAAGATACTGCTTGTGGTTTGGCATTTTTCACAATGATTTCTTCTTCTATCATGGAATTGGATTGTTCAACAATCTCATTATAGCGTTTTTCATATTCCTTTTTTAATCGATAATAGTATATAAGTAAGCTTATCACTAACAAACCAATAAAACCACCTATAATGGCAATCCAATCTCTTTCAATAGTAATACGTTTATTTTGACCTTGTAGTTTTTTAATCAAACGCTCTTTATTAGCTACATACGCAGGAATATCATAGTTTTTCGAAATATTTTTGGATAAATATTTATAGTCAGCATGAATGGTACTGTCTATTTTTAATAATTGTTTCGTGTAATACAATTCTATTCTTTCATTTTTTTTTGCTTGTGCATTTTTAATTAGATAGACATATGCTTCACGCAATGGTGGAAAAAGATCGTTTTTTTCGTTATAAGATGTATCTACTTTTTTGAAGTAGTTCATTGCTTTTTCACGTTCACCTAATGCATGATAGTTTTTTCCTAAATAGAAAGTTGCAACTAATTGATTTCTTTCTTCTAGATGGGAAATACCCTTTTGAATACTATCAATGGAAGCTTTATAATTTTTTTTATAAAATAAATTTATTCCCTCATTTATAACAAAAGAATGATACAATTCTCCAAGATTATTTTTTAAGGCAATTTGAATACCTTGTACATTAATTTCAGTAGCCTTTTTAGACTGATTTGATTCATAATATGTAGAAGATAATTGAAAAAGCGCCTGTAAATTTCCTTCAACATATTTTGAGCCTATAGATTTTTTATAAGCGATATATTCTTTAAAAAGTTTTTCTGCTTCTTTATAATTTCCCGAAATTCTTTTTAAATAAGCTATATTATATTTAATATCATACTGATATTTAAAATTACCATTTGTTGCCGCTGCCGCTTCTGCTAAAAAATAATTATTTAATGCCTCAGGATAATCCTTTTCATAATTTAGAGCTATCCCTTTTGCCAAATATGCATGCATAGGAAATCTATTATCGCCTTTTATATTTTCTGTATAAAAAATAGCACTATCTAAATACTGAAGTTTCTGTTTTATATTAGTATTCCTTAGTGCCAACAAAAAGTAACCTCTTCCAATAAATCGTTTTTCGCCACTCTTTTTTGCTGTATCTAAATAATCACTTGCAAGTATTTTTGCTTTTTCGAAACTAATACTTGTATCACGAAACTTAATTCTTAAATTTTCAAACTCTTTTAATAAGTCCTTTTTTTCTTGCCCAAAAGCAACAGTTCCAACAAAAAATAAACATGCATACAGTAAAATCTTCTTCATATAAAAGGTTGTATTTCTAACAAATATACTAGAAAAGGGAGTTTAATATGTCTGTTTTTACTGCAAGATTTCCGATAATTCACGGAATTGTAGCTGTAATTCAAGGAATTGTAGTTTGCTTCTGTTGTCTGGCTTCAAATTTACTTGTTGTTTTGTTTTTGTGAATAATTCACGAGAAAAAAATTATGAATCAAACCTCATCAATTATGAAAAAGCAAAAGGCAAAAAGTTTAAAATTAAACAAAAATTCAATTTCAAGTCTAAAAGAAATTTTAGGAGGCAGACCTCCATTATCATTTCGTCAAACAGAATGTACATGTAGTCCATCTCAACTCACACATTGTCTTGCAGGTTGTACAGCTATCAGTTATGATTCAATTTGTTAATTGTACAATGATTTCTAGATCCTTTCTAAAGTGGATTTTAGTTCACTTTATATTCTTTACGAATTCAAACCAAGAAAAACGGTATAAGTTCTTTATTTACAGACATTAATATTTAAAAATTATAATTATGAAAAAACAAAATTTAAAAAACTTACGTCTAAATAAAAGTAAAATTGCAAATTTTAAATCAGTTGTTGGAGGAAGACCAAATAAATCATTTTATGAAACGGAGTGCGATGATTGTAGTCCATCAGAACAAACAAATTGTCTGAATTGTGACAAAACCGCTCCAAATCATGCTTGCACCACTTTTATAGACTGCACATACGATTGTTAACATCTTGAATAGTATGGATTTTGATTCATACTTAATTAGTAACTCAATAAATTATCTTAAATTTTAAAATCAAATATTATGAAAAAAAAACAGCTAAAAAGTTTAAAACTTAACAAAAAATCGATCTCAAATTTTAATTCTTCAACTGTTCACGGAGGTAGTGGAGCTTGTGGAATAGAATCTGTAAGAATCTGTGAAGCACCAATTACAGATACGTGTTCAATAAATAACGTTGCTTGCAACACTAGCGGTACTACTGGTAGTGGTAGTCCTTCTGTTCATTGTCCTAGTCAAATACCCGCTGATTGTAACGCAGGTTCTGATCCAGGAACTCCTTCTATTTTTCCAGTCGTTTGTTAATACTTTACAACAAAATTCACTTTTGTTTTACACTTAATTAATTTAAATCTTAAAAACAAATAGTATGAAAAAACGAAATCTTAAATCATTAAAACTAAACAAGAAATCCATTTCTATCATCAATACAAATACAGTTGAAGTAAAAGGTGGAAAGAGAACAGGTGCTCCTTGCATTTTTCAAAGTTGGGCAACTAGATGTGCGAATGCTTCTAATTGCTATTGTCAATAATTTTAAAACTACATATTATGAAAAAAAGAAAAGTAAACAATTTACAGTTAAACAAAAATAATGTTTCAAACTTAAATACCATATTTGGAGGAAGAGCTCCAGGAGGTGGTACAATTTCTGATCCTGTTGGGATTACAGACAATTGCCCACCTTCATTACCGCATTCAGACTGTTACTGTGGATCTGACTTTAATAAAGGTTGTGGCTCTATTATAGGACACTGTTAGGAAGATAGGTTATAAACATCATATTTAATTCAAAATATAATGTAAAGACTTTCTCTCTATGTATGGACCAAGAGAAACAACGTTGAATGTATTGTTTCGCTAATTACCAACCTATACATATAGTAAAATCCCGCCCAAATTGGGCGGGATTTCTCGTAAAACTAAAATTACGCTTAGGAGGTTGTAAATTTCAGACTAAATAAATCAATTTTTCCTAAGAAAAACACCCTAAGATTTATCTATCTACTAAACAGAAATCATCAATTCTTCCACGCAAGCTTTTGTATATTGCAAAACACAAGGTTTCACAACAAGTATATCGTGTTTTTTACTTCAGTTTCATATATAAAACAACGGACAACATACATGAAGTCTATTATTTATATAAACGTAGGCAAATCGGAATGTAACTTAATATAATCTAATGATTGGTTCTCTTCAGAACCTAAAAATAAGGTAGTCGTTAGGGGTAACGTTTGGTGTAGTAAATGTGCTTTTTATTTTAAAAGTTTAAAAGTAGTTGGCTAAAACACCTTTAATTTTTATCTAAAATACTCAAATACACTATATCTACAAAACAAATAACCGAATTAATCTCGATGTTCAATAGCGTAGAAATACCTGTTTTTATTAATACATAAAAATACGCGCAGAATTTTCAATATATAATATTAAAGTGATTTCAGGTTTTTAATTACGGTAAAAGCTTTATCAACCTGTTCATCGTTTACTAAAATAGTAAATTCATTTGTTGTTGAAATTACTTCATAAATATTAATGCCTTCCCAAGATAAACGTTGAAAAATAAAATAATAAATTCCAGGAACGTTTACATTATCTTTTGGCAACTTTACCGTGATTGATGATAAATTCTCTTGTTTTTCTAATAAAATTTCGTCCTTAAAAATCTTTCCAACCAATGCTGCAACTTCACTACTTACCACAATATTAGATTCGTTTACACCGCGAGAAGATGTATAAAAAACGGTATTCAAATCTTCAATTTCAGACATAAATGCTGCCTGACTTTTCAATAAAGTTTCTGTGACTCTAAATGTATAATCGTTTAAGGCAGATCGGACTGTGATTTCTCCAATATTTCGGACAAATTTCAATACTCTATGCGTCACTCTAAACTCTAATTCAGACGATAAGCGTTTCAAAGCCATTACAATAGCTCCATTTTTTACTTCTTTTCCTAATTGATGCTCAATCTCAGGTTTTATAAGTCGAGATAATGATGTCAAATTGATAATTCCTTGCGACAACGCGCTCGATAAAAACGGCTTGGCTTTTATATATTCTTCTACAATTGAGGAAATGGTTTTCATTAGTCTATAATTTTACTAGACTGCGAAAATACAAACATAAAAAGAAGTTTCAAAACAAATTGTTATAATTATAACATTTTTTTCAAAAATGATAAAATGCGTCTTCTATATGATTTATGGTAGTTTTATTTTTATCAAGTACGATTGCGATAATATCAAACCGAACCTCAACATTCAAATCATTATCATTTACATATGTATCAATTGCTTTGACTAATAATTTAATCTTTTTAGGAGTTACAAAGTCTTCAGGATTCCCGAAATGTGCAGAAGTTCTCGTTTTTACTTCCACAACTGCCAACGTTTCTGCTTTCTGAGCTATGACATCAACTTCTGCTTTTTGGAATCGATAATTTGTTTCTAATATCGCATATCCATGTGCTAATAGATGTTTCACGGCTAATTTTTCGCCTTCGTTTCCTAAATCATTATGTGCTGCCATGAACTACGCTTCTAAAATTTCACATAAAATACGTATCTTATAGAGAATAATCAATAGTAACTATCAATTTTTATAATGATAATTCTTTAAAAGTCAAGCTTGATAGTTGCCGTGGTGTAATCACTAAACCAACGCAATATGGGAGCTACATATAATCACATTGGAAAAGGATATAACAATACACGAAAAGCAGATCCATTTTTATTAGAACGAATTCAATATCACTTAAATCCTATTAACGAAGGATTATATATAGACATTGGTTGCGGCACAGGAAATTATACGTCAAAATTACATGACGAGGAAACAAAATTTATAGGTATTGATCCTTCTGAACATATGTTGACGAAAGCAAAAAAAGCCTTTCCACATATAGACTGGAAATTAGGAACTGCCGAAAACATTCCGCTAAAAGACAATAGCATGGAAGGCGTTCTTGGAACATTAACATTACATCATTGGAACAATTTAGAAAAAGGATTTTCAGAGCTATTTCGTGTCATGAAACCGTACGCAAATATGGTTTTCTTTACAGCGACACCAAAACAAATGGAAGGGTATTGGCTGAATCATTACTTTCCTAAAATGCTAGAAGATTCTATGAAACAAATGCCTTCGCTAGCTAAAATTAAAACCGCAATGAAAGCCGCTGGTTTCAAAAATATATTTTCAGAAAAGTACTCCATCAAACCCGATTTAAAAGATTTATTCTTATACGCAGGTAAACAAAATCCAAAACTATACTTAGATGCAAATGTGCGAAACGGAATTTCCTCATTTTCTCTTTTAGCACATCAAGACGAAGTTCAAAAAGGACTCGCACAACTTGAAAAAGATATTGATTCGGGTGAAATCAAAAAAATCATGCAGCAATACAAAAATCGTGATGGCGATTATTTATTTTTATTAAGTCAGAAAGAAGTTTAAGTTATTATATACACTAACTCTTTTTCTTTTGTTTCTGTTTTCTTTGTGCGAGCAAAGAAAATGAAAATTAGCAACTAAAAGTTAAATTGTATTGATTAGATTATCTTCAAATAATTCTGTTTTAGAAGATTTATATGGGATAAATCAAAACGTTAATTTCACTTCTGAATCAACCGAAAAAACAACTTCTTTGCCAAAAATCAACGCGCGATTATCATCCAAATGTCCCGCAGGAAAGTTGAAGCAAATCGGAAAATCATATTCCTTTGTAATATCCAAAATAATTTCATGCGCGTTTTTCCCAAAAGGAACGGAATTGTCATTCATATCTGTCATTCCGCCAACAATCAATCCGGCTAAATCGTTAAAATAACCGTTGCGTTTCAAGTTCATCAACATCCGATCTATATGATACAAATATTCATCTAAATCTTCTAAAAATAGAATTTTCCCCTTCGTATCTAATCCCAAATCAGAACCTGTCATACTATACAACATACTCAAATTTCCGCCAATCAATTCGCCTTTTGCTTCTCCTTTTCTATTAAAATCAACACTTGGAATTGTATAATTTAGGCTTCCGCCGAAAAGTACTTTGCGTAAACTTTCGATAGCTTCAGGAGTATTCTTCAAAACATTAATTGGCATCGTTGCGTGTAAAGTTTCAAAGTTTAATTGCTGTCCTTTTGAATGCAAAACAGTAATATCAGAATAGCCAATAATCCATTTTGGCTTTTTGATAAATCTTGAAAAATCTAACTGATCTACCATCCGAATCGTCCCGTAGCCGCCGCGCGCGCACCAAATAGCATCAATATGTTCATCGTCCATAAACTGTTGAAAATTCAACGCACGTGTCATATCATTGCCAGCAAATTGGTTTTCTTCTAGATCAATTGTGGTGCCTAAAACAACTTTTAAATCCCAACTATGTAATAATTCAATAGCGGCTTCAATTTCAGGAATAGGAATTTTGCGCGCTGTCGATAAAATACCGACAGTTGCTCCTTTGTGTAAAAATTTGGGTTGGTTCATAAACTAAATGTAATAGAAAATACACAGACTTTATTTTTCAAAAGAAACAAAATTCAGTTTTAGATGATCTGCAAAAAAATCGGTTTTGTGACTTTTACGCTTCAATTCATTCTTTTTTAAACACAAAATCATACAAGAATCCTTATTTTTGCACGTTAATTACACAATTTTCAACACGCAAAATACTTGAAAATTTACTATTATTGAATTGAAACAAAACGAAATGACTCAAAATCCACAACGTTATACCATTACCGCAGCTTTACCATATACAAACGGACCAATCCATATTGGACATTTGGCTGGCGTATATGTTCCTGCTGATATTTATGCACGTTACTTACGATTAACAGGCAATGATGTTGCTTTTATCAGCGGAAGCGATGAACACGGTGTTGCGATTCCGATGCGCGCCAAAAAAGAAGGGATTTCTCCGCAAGATGTTATTGATAAATATCACGGAATCATCAAAAAATCGTTTGCAGATTTTGGAATTTCGTTCGATAACTATTCAAGAACTTCTTCGGAAATTCATCATGAAACTGCGTCTGATTTCTTTAAAAAATTATATGCAGATGGCGAATTTATTGAAGAAGTAACAGAACAATTATACGATGCAGAAGCCGATCAGTTTTTAGCCGATCGTTTTGTAACAGGAACCTGCCCGAAATGTGGTCATGAAGAAGCGTATGGCGATCAATGTGAAAATTGTGGAAGTTCGTTAAGCGGAACGGAATTAATCAATCCGAAATCGGCAATCACAGGAAATGTTCCAACCTTAAAACAAACAAAACACTGGTTTTTACCTTTAGATAAATATAGTGATTTCTTAAACGAATGGATTGTTGAAGGACACAAAAAAGATTGGAAACCAAATGTCCTCGGACAAGTGAAATCGTGGATTGATGACGGTTTAAAACCACGCGCAGTAACGCGTGATTTAGATTGGGGAATTCCAGTTCCTGTAGAAGGCGCAGAAGGAAAAGTATTATATGTTTGGTTTGATGCGCCAATCGGATATATTTCGGCAACGAAAGAATGGGCAGCACGTGAAGGAAAAGATTGGGAATTGTATTGGAAAGATGAAGACACCAAGTTGGTTCACTTTATCGGAAAAGATAATATTGTATTTCACTGTATCATTTTTCCATCAATGTTAAAAGCACATGGCGATTATATTTTGCCAGATAATGTGCCTGCAAACGAATTCTTAAACTTAGAAGGAAACAAACTATCAACGTCTAAAAATTGGGCAGTTTGGTTGCATGAATATTTAGAAGATTTTCCTGAAAAAGAAGATGTTTTACGATACACGTTGACCGCGAATGCACCCGAAAGTAAAGACAACGACTTTACGTGGAAAGATTTCCAAGCACGAAACAACAACGAATTAGTAGCGATTTTAGGAAACTTTATCAATCGTGTAGTTGTGTTGACACATAAATATTATAACGGAATTGTTCCTGCGCCAAATGAATACAACGAAATTGATGAAGCGGCAATTGCGCAACTAAAAGCGTTTCCGGCGGTGATTTCGAGTTCCATTGAAAGATATCGTTTCCGTGAAGCAAGTCAAGAATTAATGAATTTGGCGCGATTAGGAAATAAGTATTTAGCCGATGAAGAACCTTGGAAAGTCATTAAACAAGACGAAGAACGTGTAAAAACTGTGATGTATATTGCATTGCAAATTGCTGCTGCGTTGGCGTCACTAAGTGAACCGTTTTTACCATTTACGTCTACTAAATTAAAAGGAATTTTAAATATTTCAACAAGCGAATTAGAAACATCTTGGAATGAAGTAGCTACAAAAAATGCGTTGCTTCCTGCAAATCATCAAATTAATCCAGGTGAATTGTTATTCGCTAAAATAGAAGACAAAGAAATTCAAGTGCAATTGGACAAATTAGAAGCGACTAAAAAAGCAAACGAAGCGGAAAATAAAATAGTAACGCCACAAAAAGACATTGCAACATTTGACGATTTTACAAAACTAGACATTCGTGTTGGAACGATTGTAGAAGCAGAAAAAATGCCAAAAACGAAAAAGCTTTTAGTCTTAAAAGTGGACACAGGATTAGACACAAGAACCATTGTTTCTGGAATTGCAGAAAGTTTCAAACCAGAAGAAGTAATTGGAAAAAAAGTAACTGTTCTCATCAATTTAGCGCCAAGAAAATTACGTGGCGTGGAAAGTGAAGGCATGATTTTAATGACTGAAACGCCAGAAGGAAAGTTAGTTTTTGTAAATCCTGATGAGGAAGATGTTAAAAGTGGTGCCGTGATTAGTTAATTTACCTTTAGTTAGAATAAATTAAAATTACCATACGCACAAACATAACTCGCTTGTAATGCGTATTTTTACACAACCGAAAAAAAGAAAAGCTATGTTATCAAAAAATATGGAAAGTGCTCTAAATGCACAAATTAGAATAGAAGCCGAATCTTCACAAGTATATCTAGCAATGGCAAGTTTTGCTGAAACGCAAGGTTTTGAAGGCGTATCATTATTTATGTATATGCATTCTGATGAAGAACGTCAACACATGCTAAAATTTGTAAAATATATCAACGAACGCGGCGGACATGCTACGATTTCGGAATTATCTAAGCCACCTTTGGAATATGGTTCGATTAAAGAAATGTTTCAAAATCTATTTGATCATGAAGTAAAAGTATCAAAAAGCATCAATGATTTAGTTCACATTAGTTTACAAGAACAAGATTATGCAACGCACAACTTTTTACAATGGTATGTAGCAGAGCAAATTGAAGAAGAAGCGTTGGCACGTACTATTCTTGACAAAATCAACTTAATTGGCGATGACAAAGGTGGATTGTACTTGTTTGACAGAGATGTGCAAGCAATTACGGTACAGCCTTCTACTGCAAGTCCAGCACAATAAAAAAACTCGATTTTTAAATTATACAAAAGCGATTGAAATTTCAGTCGCTTTTTTTATACACAATTTAATTAGTGTTAATACTGCGCAAAATAATTGCGTAGTTATATTACATATTTGCACCAAAATATAAATATATCGTTTAATATTGAATCTAATGGAGTTCTATTTAAGAGAAATAACAGAAATTCCTGTTATATAAAAGATAACCAACAATTAAGAAAGGAAAAATGTACAGAGAATCAGAAATACCTTATTTCACCATACTTTTCGAAAGATATCAAAATCTATACACTGAAATTGAAAATACAATTCTCACACAAAGAGACTTTAGTAATCTAATTGATTTGGACAATATTAGATCTCAATTTAATTTTTTTGATATTAAGCTAAGATTAGCTTTTGCTATTTATGAAATCAACTTAAGTCAAGAATATATGCAACAGAAAGTTGGAGAATTGAGGCTTTGCCATTTAATGCTTTACAAATTTAATGACTTATGGTTTGCTTATGAAGCATTTGTCAAACTATACAACAACTTAAATACTACATCTATTCAAAGTAAAGTTATTTGGCTAAGTCTAAGAACTAATTTAGATTACTTTAATCAACAAGAAATTCAAAATGCAATACTAAGAGCAAATATTGAGCTAAATCTTAAATTTAATACTTCAGAGAAAAGACAACATCTTCATAACTATATTCAATATTGTATTTCAGAAGCAAGCAATAGTCAATCTAATAGATTAAATAGAATTATTGGGAAAATAAATATTCCTGATAATGTTGATGACCTAGAAATTACAGATTGGTTAAGTTTGTCCTATGCAGTAAGAAACAATTTTGTTCATAATGGTGAGACAACTGTAACAACACCAGAATTCGATTATTCGGAAAAGAAAGACTTAATAATAGTTTTATATGAATTATTAGTAATTATATCTTTAAAGTCTACTCAAAAAATGATAGAAGATAAAATCAATGAATATTAAAAAGAGTAACTGGTTATTGATTCTCACATAAAAACAATTTTTCTTAACGAATCAATTTTTTAGCTTTCGCTTGAATAATCTCAGCTACAGGTTTATTTTCAATATTACTTTCCAACCATGAAATAATATCTAAATACAAAAACGCTCTTCGTTCATACGGATCTTCCTCAAAAGGTTTCAATTTGGCATGCAACGCTTTAAAAGCATTCTTTATTTCATGTGGATAAATGGTTCCTAAACTTCTTAAAAACACAATCATTTCTCGCTGAACTTCGTGCAAATCGTTCATCTTCAACAAATACTTATACGTACTTTTCAATTGCGTTTCCAAATGATAATCCATGCCCAATTCGTAATGCGCAACAAGATTCAAAATTCTGGAAAAGCACAACAAATCTTCACGCACATTGAGCGATTTATTACTTATAATTTTCTGCAAATAGAAAATACTATTTTTTCTATCGCCTGCGCCAAAATACAAGGAAGCAATCTTATAATAAAAAACCATTACATGATGCGGATCAATTCTATTTTCAAAAGTCGAAATTCGTTCATTCACTTCAGCTACCAAGTGCAAACCGTCACTAAACGTTCCCGTTAAAAAATAGTAATTCAACTTATTCATATACACATACAAAAAGCTCAAAACTTCAGTATTATCATTCAGCGGAATTCGTCCTTCGGAAATATCATCTTCCAATTGAAACAACACTTCTTTAAACTTCGATTCATGTTTAATAAAATATAACGATTCCAACAAATAATGATTTCCCTTCAAATAAAACACAGGATTCATCTCTTTCATTTTCGGTGTTTGCGTAAACAAATCAACCCATTTAGAAGCGTATTTATAACTTGACAGAAAATCTTGTGTCAAAAAACTATACCATAAATGTGCTTTATAAAACCATAACTTCTCACGAAAACCAAACTCATTAATATTTACTTTGGGCAATCGTTTATGAAAATATGCGTTGACTTCTTTATAATCATCTTCATTTTTCACATAGCCAACTCGCAACAGCAAACCGTATAATTGTAATGATAAATTTGACAATTTACTCGCCAATACATTCTGAATACTCAATGTTTTTGCTTCCTCAGAAAGTTCATCGGCGCGACTTTCCATACTTCGCGTAATATATTGCGTTTCAATTACTTTTTCTAGCTCTACAATTTCGTAGGCAATATTTTTTTCTTCATGTTCTAAAGCCAGAATTTTAGCTTTATCAAGTAATTTCAAACTTTGCGTGTACAAACCTTTATTGTACAAAATGGTTGCATAATCTAGTTGTTCTCTAATAACAATTCGAATATTATGTTGTGCAGGATTTAAGCGTAAGCTTTTTAAAATTTGTTTGTATAAATTGGCTTTTAAGTTTGATAATTGCTGTTTCGTAACAATCTTCTTTTTCAAAATTGCTTGTTCGTCATACGTTTGACTCTTCTCTAAAAAAGTAAATAAAGCCAGAAATTTAGAATTTACATTGCCATCAAATCGTCCAACATACAGCTTAAACTGTCGTTTTTCAGATTTTGATAACGATTTAATCAATACAAATAAAGATTCCTTTTGTGGGTTTGGCATTGTAAAAATTATTTTATAAATATCTGATTATCAGATATTTAATTAAAAAAAATAAGGTTAGCCACTGTAAAATGTACTTCGCTATCATTCTTTTTAGAGAATACAAAGTATACATTCGTGAGTATATAAAGAAACAAACACTGAAAATTTTTAGTTCATGAGTTCAAATCGAGTCTATATTTTCGATACTACATTAAGAGATGGCGAGCAAGTTCCAGGTTGTAAACTCAACACGGAAGAGAAATTAATGATTGCGAATCAGCTAGATACGCTAGGCGTTGATGTGATAGAAGCAGGATTTCCTGTTTCGAGTCCTGGCGACTTCAAATCGGTTGAAGCTATTGCAAAACTGGTAAAAAACGCCACTGTTTGCGGACTCACTAGAGCCGTAGAAAACGACATAAAAGTTGCTGCAGAAGCATTAATATATGCAAAACGTCCACGAATTCATACAGGAATCGGGACTTCTGAGTCACATATGAAATATAAATTCAAAGCAACGCCCGATCAAATTATTGAGCGCGCCGTTGCTGCGGTAAAATATGCAAAATCTTTTGTAGAAGATGTAGAATTCTACGCAGAAGATGCTGGAAGAACCGACAACGAGTTTTTAGCAAGAGTTTGTGAAGCAGCCATAAAAGCTGGCGCAACTATATTAAACATTCCAGATACAACAGGTTATTGTTTACCTGAAGAATATGGCGCAAAAATAAAATACTTAAAAGAAAATGTTACAGGAATCCACAATGCGATTCTTTCCTGTCATTGTCATAATGATTTAGGATTGGCAACAGCAAATTCAATTTCAGGTGTTATGAATGGCGCACGACAAATAGAATGTACGATTAACGGAATTGGCGAACGTGCAGGAAATACTTCGTTGGAAGAAGTTACAATGATTTTAAAACAACATCCATATTTAGATTTAAATACAAATATTAATTCAAAAATGTTGACAGGAATCAGTCAATTGGTTTCTGAAACCATGGGAATGCCTGTGCAGCCAAACAAAGCGATTGTTGGCGCAAATGCATTTTCGCACAGTTCTGGAATTCATCAAGATGGTGTCATAAAACATCGTGAAACGTATGAAATTATGGATCCGAAAGATGTTGGCGCAGCAAATTCGTCTATAGTATTAACCGCAAGAAGCGGACGCGCAGCTTTAGCATATAGAGCTAAAAATGTTGGGTACGAGCTTACGAAACTTGAATTAGATATCATTTATAGTGACTTTTTAAATTTTGCTGACAAAAACAAAGTAGTAACCGATACAGACATTCATCAAATCATGAAAACAAGTACTGTTTCAAAAAGAATGTACGCATAATGAAAAAAACATTATTTGATAAAGTATGGGATTCACATGTTGTAGACAGCATTCCGAATGGACCACAAATTTTATATATTGATAAACATTTAATTCATGAAGTAACAAGTCCGCAAGCATTCAATGAATTAAAAAGAAGAAACATTCCAGTTTTTAGACCAAAACAAATTGTAGCCACTGCCGATCACAATACACCAACGGAAAATCAACATTTGCCTATAAAAGATGCATTGTCACGAAATCAGTTGGAAAAACTACAACAAAACTGTGACGAACACAACATAGAATTATACGCATTAGGACACGAATATAACGGAATTGTGCACGTTATGGCGCCCGAACTTGGAATCACGCAACCAGGAATGACACTAGTTTGTGGCGACAGTCATACTTCAACGCACGGCGCTTTTGGTGCTATTGCGTTTGGTATCGGAACGAGTCAAGTTGCACAAGTATTTGCGAGTCAATCCTTATTATTAAAGAAGCCAAAGAAAATGCGCATTACTGTAAATGGTAGTTTGCGAAAAAATGTGCTTTCGAAAGATGTAATTCTCTATATCATTTCAAAATTAGGAACCGATAGCGGAACCGAACACTTCATAGAATTTGCTGGAGAAGTCTTTGAAAATATGTCTATGGAAGGCAGAATGACAGTTTGTAACATGAGTATTGAAATGGGCGCGCGTGGCGGAATGATTGCTCCAGATGAAACTACTTTTGCGTATGTAGCAGGCAGAAAATTTGCACCAAAAGGAGCAGATTTTGATACAAAAATAGCACATTGGAAAACCTTGAAAACGGACGCTTCCGCAGAATTTGACATAGAATACACCTTTGATGCTTCCGACATAACTCCAATGATTACGTTTGGAACAAATCCAGGCATGGGAATTCAGCTCACAGAAAATATTCCGACAGGAAAAGATGTGAATTTAGAAAAATCATTGGAATATATGAATTTCGAAAAAGGTGCTTCTTTACTAGGTCAAAAAGTAAACTATGTGTTTATCGGAAGCTGTACCAATTCTCGGATTGAAGATTTTAGAGTTGTCGCCGATTATGTAAAAGGAAAACAAAAAGCCTCCAATATAAACGCTTGGTTAGTGCCAGGTTCGCAATTAGTTGCAAAACAAATTAAGGAAGAAGGTTTGGATGAAATTTTTGAAGCATCAGGTTTCAAACTACGGCAACCAGGTTGTTCGGCGTGTTTGGCAATGAATGATGATAAAATTCCAGATGGCGAATATTGCGTTTCTACATCTAACCGAAATTTTGAAGGAAGACAAGGACAAGGTTCACGCACATTATTAGCGAGTCCGTTAGTAGCTGCTGCAACTGCCATTGCTGGAAAAATAGTAGATATAACCATTCCTGTATTGGAAGAAGTTTAAAAAAGAAAACATGAGTACATTCAACACATTTACATCAACGGCATTTCCGTTAGCTGTAGAAAATATAGACACAGATCAAATCATTCCTGCGCGCTTTTTAAAAGCAACTGACAGAGAAGGTTTTGGCGAGAATTTATTTAGAGATTGGCGGTATCACAAAGATGGAAGCGAAAACACTGATTTTGTATTAAATCATCAACAATATTCGGGTTCTATATTGGTTGCAGGACATAATTTTGGTTGCGGTTCTAGTAGAGAACACGCGGCTTGGGCTTTGAAAGATTTTGGATTCAACGTGATAATTTCTAGTTTCTATGCAGATATTTTTAAAGGAAATGCATTAAACAATCATGTATTGCCAATTCAGGTTGCGCCTGAATATTTAAATAGTTTATTACAAGCAATACAAAAAAATCCATCAACCGAAATTGAAGTCAATTTAGAAGCACAAACGGTTTCTTTTGGAACACATAATGCAACATTTGACATTGATCCATATAAAAAAATGTGCTTGCAAAAAGGATACGATGATATTGACTTTTTAGTCAGTAAATTATCAAAAATTGAAGCATTTGAACAACAACATATATACTAACAATGAACTTACACATAGCGGTACTTTCAGGCGACGGAATTGGTCCTGAAGTTACAAATCAATCCATAAAGATATTAAATGCTGTCGCAGAAAAATATCAACATACGTTTACTTTTGAAGAAGCTTTGGTTGGCGCAATTGCTATTGACGAAACAGGAAATCCGTTGCCCGATAAAACGTTGGATTTGTGTTTAGAAGCAGATGCCGTATTATTTGGTGCCATTGGCGATCCGAAATACGACAACGATCCTTCAGCGAAAGTACGTCCCGAACAAGGATTGTTAGCATTGCGCAAATCTTTAGGTTTGTTTGCCAACATTCGTCCTGTAAAAGCGTATGATACTTTATTGGACAAATCGCCTTTAAAGAAACATATTATTGAAAATACCGACATCGTAATTTACCGTGAATTGACTGGCGGAATTTACTTTGGAGAAAAAACATTGAGTGAAGACGGCACGCAAGCTTCTGACTTATGTTCGTATAGCAGAGGAGAAATAGAACGTGTGTCGCATTTAGCATTTAAAGCGGCTCAAGGCAGAACTAAAAAATTAACGTTGGTTGATAAAGCCAATGTATTGGAAACATCTCGTTTGTGGCGAAAAGTTGTCACAGCAATGGCTTCACACTATCCAGATGTTAATTTAGAATTTTTATTTGTGGATAATGCTGCGATGCAAATGGTGTTAAATCCAAGTCAATTTGATGTGATTTTGACCGAAAATATGTTTGGCGATATCATTTCAGATGAAGCCAGCGTTATTGGCGGATCTATTGGATTGTTGGCTTCCGCTTCTATTGGAAACAAATATGCGATGTTTGAGCCAATTCACGGTTCTTATCCGCAAGCTACAGGAAAAGGAATTGCCAATCCGATTGCTTCTATTCTATCGGCGGCGATGTTGTTAGATCATTTTGGACTTTCTAAAGAAGCAGCAACTGTTAGAAATGCAGTAGAACGCGCGATCAAGTTGGAAATTTGTACGCCTGATCTTAATTCAAATGGCGGTTATTCTACGGAAAACGTCGGAACATTTATTGAAGGACTTATTGCAGATTCAAGTGCATTACATATCAATTCAGGAAATATAAGAGTAGGACAATCTACTATAATTTAGTGATTTAGCTTGTTTACATTCCTTTTCAAGCAAAACGAAAAGGAATGTTTATAATTTGCTTTATTTAGGAGTTTAGAAAAGATTCTTTATTTTTATGTACATACAAAATTGAAAAAATGAACAATCAAAAAAATTTTGAAAAAGAAAAGCTTACTGATTTTTGGGGTGAATTTACTGCTCAGCAACAAATTGAGATTAAGATGGCAACTTCTGAAATTGAAAATGGAGATTTTACTGACTACGATTCATTTATGGAAAACCATAGATAGAAATTTAATTTCTGTTTTCTGAGTATCTCAATTGCTTCGCAAGGTATTTTTCATCAAAATGTATTTTGATTTCAATAATGCTCGATATGACAAAACTTATTCTTTCAACAATTTCAACACTACTAAAAAATCACACCATAAACTTTCAATCTAAAAGCACGAAGTATTTTTATCAACAAAAGGATCAAAATTGTTGATTTAATCTTAGAAAAAACAACGTTCCAATAGAATCATTTTAATACTTTTATCGCTTATTATTTTATCTCATGAAAACCGCTCAAAAAAATTACATTTTTGATTTCGACAGTACACTTACAAGTGTGGAAGCTTTAGACGTTTTAGCCGAAATATCTTTGGCAAGTAATCCGAAGAAAGACGAAATTATTCAAGAAATTCAAGAAATTACCAATCTAGGAATTGACGGAGAAATTTCCTTTACGGAATCTTTAGAACGACGCATTAAATTGCTGAAAGCGCACAAGTCTAATTTGGTTGAATTAATTCGCAGATTGCATCAACAACTATCAACTTCTATTGAAAGTAATAAAGAATTTTTTGAGAACTTTTCAGATGATATTTATATAATTTCCTGCGGATTCAAAGAATTTATTGAACCAATTGTAAAAGAATATAATATTCCTGCCGATCGTGTGTACGCAAATACGTTTGCCTTTGATGCCGATGGTTATATTGTCGGATTTGACTCCGAGAATGTACTTTCGCAACACGACGGGAAAATTCAATGCTTGAAAGACATGAATTTGGAAGGAGAAATTCAGGTTATTGGCGATGGTTATAGTGATTATGTCATGCGGAAAGCTGGCGTTGCCGATAAGTTTTTTGCCTTTACAGAAAATGTTTCTAGAGATAAAGCCGTAGAACAAGCTGATCATGTAACGCCTTCGTTAGATGAATTTTTATTTGTAAACGATTTACCTCGAAACATCTCATATCCAAAGAATAGAATCAAAATATTATTGCTAGAAAATATTCATTCAGACGCGTTTGATCGTTTGGCAGATGATGGTTTTAGTGTAGAAATATTATCGCATAGTTTGTCAGAAGAAGATTTAATCGAAAAAATAAAAGATATTCACGTTTTGGGAATTCGTTCCAAAACACAAGTGACACCAAACGTAATTAAAGCCGCTAAAAAATTATTAGCAATTGGTGCGTTTTGTATCGGAACCAAGCAGATTGATTTACAAACATGTAAGGAACATGGAGTTGTCGTGTTTAATGCGCCGTATAGCAATACGCGTTCGGTGGTTGAATTAGCAATTGGAGAAATTATAATGTTGATGCGAAGTGTATTTCCTAGAAGTACCGAATTGCACAACGGACAATGGAATAAAACCGCAAAAGGTTCACGCGAAGTTCGTGGAAAAAAGCTTGGAATTATTGGATACGGAAACATTGGAAAGCAGTTATCTGTCTTGGCAGAATCAATGGGAATGTTGGTTCATTATTATGATATTGAAGATCGTTTGGCACTCGGAAACGCGCAAAAATGCAAGTCGTTAGAAGAGTTACTTTCAATTTCTGATGTGGTTTCATTACACGTAGATGATAACAATGCGAATCGGAATTTCTTTGGCAAAACACAATTTGACCAAATGAAAGATGGCGCAATATTAATCAACTTAGCCAGAGGTTTTGTAGTAGATATTGGTGCGCTAAAAGTTGCCTTAGAAAGTAAAAAAATTGTAGGCGCTGCTATTGATGTGTATCCTGAAGAACCACGCGCTAACGGAAAGTTTGAAACACCATTGAAAGGATTAAACAACGTAATTTTAACGCCACATGTTGGTGGAAGCACAGAAGAAGCACAACGTGATATTGCTGATTTTGTTCCAAATAAAATTATGGCGTATATCAACTCTGGAAATACAGTTGATGCTGTAAACTTTCCAAACATTCGCTTGCCACGACAAACTAATGCACATCGTTTCTTGCACATTCACAAAAATGTACCTGGAATCATGGCAAAAGTCAACAAAGTATTGGCAAAATACGAATTGAACATTACAGGACAATATTTATCAACCGACAGTAGCGTTGGATATGTGATTGTCGATGTCGATAAAGAGTATAACAAAGAAGTTACTTCTGCGTTGAGAAATATTGAGCATACGATTAAGTTTCGAATTTTGTATTAAAAAATAGAGAAGAGAAAAAAGATCGCTTTGCTTTTAGAGTATAGACCGTTAAAATAACGTCATTGCGAAAGTTTTTTACATTGAGCAGAGTCGAAATGTAAAAAACTTGTGGCAATCTGTTCAGTTAATACGCAGATTACTTTGACTTTGCGCTCAAAATAAAGAAGATTGCAAGACGTCAGATCGAGTGATTTTTACATTGAAAAGAATTTGAAATGTAAAAATTGTATCGAGATCCAATTTTATTACATTCGCTTCCGTTTACTTCTCGATAGTTCTGCTGAGTTTATCGAAGTACAATTCGCTTTGGCGAATTACTCGAAGTGACGATTCTTAACTCACAAACAAACACCATTTGAAACCAGAAAAAGAAGCTGTTTATTATTCGCCCTTAGAGGAAAAACTCAATATCATTTCGCACGGAATTGGCGTAATTTTAGGTGTTATTGCGTTGCTCTTTTTAGTAACACATGCGGTTCAAGAAGGCGAAGCTGTTCATGTGGTGAGTTTTACCATTTACGGATTGAGCATTATTATTTTGTATTTGGCATCTACATTATATCACAAAGCAATAAAACCGAATCTTAGAAACCGACTGCGCATTTTTGATCACGCAGCAATTTATTTACTCATTGCAGGAACGTATACGCCTTTTGCGTTAGTTACTTTAAAAGGGACAACTGGCTGGATTATTTTCGGAACAGTTTGGGCGTTTGCCGCGATTGGAATTACGCTGAAACTTTTCTTTACAGGCAAATTTGACAAACTTTCTACCATGATGTATGTTTTTATGGGTTGGATTATTGTGTTTGCCATAAAACCATTAATCGCGAATTTATCCTACGAAGGTTTATTTTGGCTCATGGCTGGCGGGATTGCTTATACAATTGGTGCTATTTTATACAGCATTCGAAAATTGCCTTTTAATCATGCTATCTTTCATATTTTTGTATTGATCGGAAGTATTTGTCACTTTATTTCTGTGTATTTTTATGTGTTGCCATTGTAGGAAATTATGATGTTCATTTTGTAATTCTATTTTATATGAAAGCGTGTTGTGAGTTTACAGAAATGGTTTTACTTTGAGCTCTTCAATAAATCGTTTAAAATTGGTGGTTTATGTATCATTACAAACGATAAAAAAGCTACAACACCCTTATTTTTTAATCACTGATTATTCTCAAAACTTTTCTCTTTGCGGAAAACCGTAATTATTACTACAATAAATTAATTATTTTTATTGCGTTAATGAAATTTTTAATAATAAGCATTTATTATTCTTAAATGAGCCAATCACAAAGAAAGCAAAATAAATTTTTATTATTCTGCTCTGGGGCAAGTAAAGAGATTCTTCAAAAATGTCCAGAGTCAGAATATAATAAATATATAGGAATTGGAATTTCTGTTCTGTTAACAGGAATTTTAGCAGCTGTTGCAGGCGGATATGCAATACATTATGTTTTTGACTCTCTCATATATTCTTTTCCTTTTGGAGTAGTTTGGGGGTTTATGATTTTGAATTTAGACAGAGTTATTATCTCTAGTATGAGAAAACGAAATAACTTTGGAGGAGAGTTTTTACATGCACTCCCTAGAATAATATTAGCTTTAGTAATAGCTGTTGTTATTTCTAGGCCTTTCGAATTAAGGCTTTTTAAAGATGAAATTGATCAGTACTTAGTTGGTAAACTTGAATCCGAAAAACTTTCCATTGATAATATTTATGAAGAAAAGATAAATAATGTAGAAAAAGATCTCCAAGAAAAAGAAAAATCAGCCAATGATAAAAATGATGGTAAAAAATCAAAAGATCGAGATGAAATTAGAAAATTAGAAATACAATTAACAAAATATCAAGGGTTAAGAGATGTAGCATATAACAGTTACAAATGTGAATGTGATGGAACTTGTGGCACTAACAGTCCAGGTGATGGCCCAGAATGTAAAAGAAAGAGGAAACATTATGAAACTACTCAGAAAGAGTTTGAAACGCAAACAAAATTGACAAACTCAGCAATAAAAAAAATTCAAGATCAAATTTTAGAAAAAGATTCAGTAAATGAAAGCATTTTACATAAATATCAAATTGAGAGAGATACTATAATTTCAGACATAAGAGTAAAAAGAGAAAATCACAAAATAAAGCTTCAAGAACAATTTTCTGAATCCTTTTTAGCTAGGAGTAACGCTTTATGGGAACTATCTAAAAGTGAATTAAGTATTCTTGTTGCTAGTTTATTTATCACATTCCTTTTTATAATTATTGAGATAACACCTGTTTTTGTTAAGCTAATAAGTCCTAAAGGAGCTTACGACTATCTTTTAATTGATGAAATAGAAAAAACTAAACATAAAATCTCAAAAACCAGAATAGATGAAAAAATTGATTTATATGACAAAAAAATAAAGGAATATGACGCTCAAATTATGGAATATGAGCAAAAAGAAAAGATTGAGGTTTCTAAGGCTTTCATCAAAGAAAAAACACCACTAGAAATAGATAAAGTCAAAGAATTATTGAATACTTGGAAAAACAATAAATTTGATTCGTCTAAGTATTTAAATAATTTGAATGAAAAATTTGAGAATACTTTAATGAGCATTATATCAAGTAAACTTGAGGAGTTTAATAAAATAAATGATGGGGAAGAAGAAGTTATAATATACCGAAATTCACAAGCATCTCCAATTTCAGAAAATAAAACTAATCAGAATAAAAAAAGTTTAAGGAATACCATAAAGAAAACACTTGACAACAAATTTACACGTGCAATCTTTGTATTTATCATTATTTGTGCTATTTACAAATATGCAGATGAAAGATATAAAGAAGATTTTGAAAGATGGCGTGTGCTTCTGCCTCTGTATTTAACAATCACGTCTGGTTTTTTGATTGAGTTGGTAAAAGCGTCTAATATTAAGGAAAAAAATTAAAAAAATTATTTAATATGGAAAAACTGGAGAAAACTTTCATGCAGATAGCTCAACCATACATTAAAACTATATTGTTTGCTATTATTGGGACTCTAATTTTCACTATTACTATTGATTACAAAATAGAGAATAGGGAAGAAATAAATGAGAAACTTACTAAAGATTATCAAAAGAAAAGAGATAGTTTATTATCGATTGTAAATAATCAGGGTAAAAAATTATCAGAAAAAAAAGATCTTATATCTGATCTTTTGGAAAAATCAAAAAAAGATAGCATAGCAATTGATAGTTTAAAAAATTCAGGTATAAATATTGAAATTATTGTAAATAATTCTGAAAAACATAAAGAAGGTATTAATAATTTAGTATCAACTGCAAGTAATTATTTAACTAACAAAGTCTACATAAGAGATGAACATAAAATTATAATAAAAGAACTAAATAAATTATATGATATAAAAGGTCTAAGTGATCCTCAAAACAAAGGTTTATTAGAAAGAATAAGAGAGATGAACAGTCTACAAATAATAAATTTCAAAAAAAATGCTGGTTCGATGAATCAGGATAATATTGTGACTGAGGCTGACCAACTTTTAAAGTTGACATGGCTTACTAAAACTCAAAAAAAAATGCTTCATAAAATAAAAAATACACTAAAAAAGAAAATACATTTTGTTAAAGAGAAAGAAACATTATATAGTATATCTAAAAAATATAATATTAGTGCGGATAAATTAATTGAGATGAATCCAGATAAAATAGACGGTGATGGAAATATAAAGGCAGGAGATACATTAAAAATTTCGAATTAGAAAAGAAAGAAAAATCAATGAAATTTTACACCTATTAATTTATCCTACTCAAAAAAGTATCAATGAAGAAACTTTGATTGCACACTATGAATATCCCACAGAAGATTTAAGAAGTGTAGCAAAAGATTGGTTTGCTGATGGGTTTTGACTCCAAAAGGCAAACTCAATTGTATAGCTCTAATCTTTAGCTTATTTTTACAAAATGAGAAACATACTATTTATATTTTTTGTTGGAATTTCCAATCTTGCATTTTCACAAACTATTGCACAAATTGATTCTGTATCTAATGTTTTCTGTGACTATCTGAAACAATCAGATATTAAAAATGATACACTAAAAATAAGTTCATTATACAACGAACAATTCAATCCTTATTTAAGAAAAATTGACCAATCAAAAGTCCAGAAAATTGGAAAACAGCTTTTCTACAGACTTCAAAGAAATTGCTTAGAATTTAGCGAATTATTAGACAGATTAGAACCGCCGAAAGAAGCTATTGTTCGAATCACTGAAAAACCTACATCTGAAATTTCTCGAAAACAACTCAAACAATTCAAAAATCAAAAAGATTTTTATTATTTAGAAGTTGCAGGAGACACAACGAATGTAGTTATGCAAGATGGATTTTGGACAGATTCTTTTTCTGATAAAACGTTCTCAAAATTAACGTACAACTGGATTAATGATACTGAATTTGAATTAACTTTTATAGAAAGTAACAATGAATCGAGATCGAATTTTAGTGTAAAAGGAGATATATACGTGTACCAAGTTTTGTCAAAAGAAGATGGTTTTTACTTTATGAGTGTTCATATTCCAGGGCAAAAAACGTACGACAAATTTAAAATATACTACAAATAAGGTATGCAACAACGCGCTACAATTATCACTTTAGGAGTTGACAACTTAGAAATTTCTACTGCTTTTTATGTAGAAAAATTTGGTTGGAAAAAGATGAAATCAAGCACTAAAAATATTTCTTTTTTTCAGTTAAATGGATTGTTGCTTTCTTTATATCCAAAAGATAAATTGGCTGAAGATGCTACTGTTAATTCCGCAGGTTCTGGATTCAAAGCATTTACATTGGCATACAACACACGAACGAAAGAAGAAGTTGATACTATCATTACAGATTTAGCCAATAAAGGTGTGAAAATCGTGAAACAACCCGAACATGTTTTTTGGGGCGGTTATAGCGGTTACATTGCCGATCCTGATGAAAATTTATGGGAAATAGCTCATAATCCGTTTTTGGAATTAGATGCTGACGGAAATACGATTGAAGAAGTTTAAAATCATTCCAATCGCAACAATAAATTAGGATCAGGACAATTTTCTTTGTAAAAATCTAAATCTTTTTTAGAAGCAACTCCTGGATAATCGCCTTTGTAATTTTGGATATCTTTTATGATTTGAAAATGTAAATGTGGCGGATAATCTCCGTTTACACTTGCATTGCCCAATTTTGCAATTTCTTCTCCTTGCTTGAATTGTTGTCCTACTTTAATATTTTTGATTGAAGCTACGCTTAAATGTCCATATAAGGTATAAAACTCAATAGTTTCAATAGCATGTTTTAGAATTAGTGTTGGTCCATAATCGCCAAAATTGGTGTTGTTTTGAAAGCTATGAACTTCGGCATCTAAAGGTGAATAAATTGGTGTTTCTGCAGCAATCCACAAATCGATTCCTAAGTGAATATTCCGTTCAGTTTTTGGATTATTATTGAAATAATTACTGCGTTGGTAAATGTTTCTCGTTTCTATATAACCGCCAAAAGCAACTTGCGCATTGTTTGACAAAATATGTTTGTCAATATAATTCTCGAGTTTTTCAGAAGAAGAAACATCAATGGTTTTCAACGCTTCATTCGTCACTGACAAATCTAACTTTACATACGCTGATTTTGGAATTCTTGAATCTAAAACATACAAAGATTGATTTCCTAAACGATCAAGAAGTTGTGTGAATGTTTCTGAAGACATGCGCGTATTTTTTTATCAAAAATAAACTTTTAGAATTAAAAAATTCAATAATTTACTCATTGAAAATCAAAGTAGATTTCGATAGTTTTACTGAGTTTGTCGAAGTGTAAAATTCTTCTATAATTTCACTCAATCTGACGGATTGAAATGTTTTTTTCAGCCACGAATTCACGAATTTTTTTTAGTTTGTTTATTACATGTTTTAAATACTTAACCTGAGTTCGATATAAAAATTCAGAGTGTTTTTTTGTCTTTTCCGCAGTATAGCAGGGATTTTTCGTTAAGAATTTTTGAATCCTTGGAGAAAATTTAGAAAAATTCATGCGGTTTTAGTTTTTCCTTAAAAGAAAAACTAAAAATACCTCTGGAAAAGCGCACTTTCTTTTGTTTCTTTTCTTTGTGCGAGCAAAGAAAACGAAAATAAAAAAATGAAAATCAAATGCTCAGCACTTATTTTAAAAATATGTTTAAAATTTTACTTAAGTAAACTTATGTCGAACTCACGTTACTTAGGAAAGCTTGTCTGCTATTCTGCAACTAAATAACTGCAACTACGGGAAACCGAATTGTTTATCTGTACTATTTGTATTATTTTTATGGAAATAACAGCAATTTCAGATCAAAAATCCTTTTGTAGATACGTTGTGTAGCATAAAATGAACACTTTAGATTTACACTATTTCGATTAAAATTTATACTTTTTAAAAATGAAAACATCCATCATACATAGCCTTACTGAAAACTTTGAATCTCATGCTCAGAAAACTTCTGATGATGTAGATTTTTGGATGGCAAGAGATTTACAACATCTTTTAGGGTATAAAGAATGGAGAAACTTCAATCTAGTAATTAACAAAGCTAAAACCGCTTGTGAAGTTTCTGAGCAACTAATAAATGACCATTTTGTTGACGTCAACAAAATGGTTACACTTGGTTCTGGAAGCGAGAGAGAAATTGAAGATATTATGCTCACGCGATTCGCCTGTTATCTAGTTGCACAAAACGGAGATTCGCGAAAAGAAACAATAGCATTTGCACAACGTTATTTTGCAGTTCAAACTAGAAAAGCAGAACTTATTGAACAAAAAATTCTTGAACACGAAAGAGTTCAAGCTAGAGAGAAATTAAAAGCTACCGAAAAAGAATTATCGCAAGTAATATTTGAGCAAACTGGAGGTAATCAAAATTTTGCCCTAATAAGAAGTAAAGGTGATACTGCGTTGTTTGGAAAAACTACACAACAAATGAAAGATAGATGGGGAATAAAGAATAAACCTTTAGCTGACTTTATGCCTACAATTCTTTTGAAAGCAAAAGATTTCGCTACGGAGATTACGATATTTAATGCGAAAGGAAATCACATGAAAACAGAAGGTCAAATTTCAAGAGAACATAGTACTAATAATAAATCTGTTCGTAATACGTTAATTTCACGTGGAATTAAACCTGAAAATTTAGCACCTGAAGAAGATATTAGTAAAATAGACAGACGTTTGAAAAGTGACGAAAAGAAGAGTTTAAAAAATCCGAAAAAACTGAAATAATGCTACATACATTAATTGAAGTTTATTTTGACAGACTCAATTCAAGTGCAGCTTTAGTCAATAACCAAAATTAAAAATTCGTGAATTCGTGGCAAAACCTTTATTTTCCAACTCAATGCACTAAATAAGTCACTTTAGTTTTTGCACGCATCTGCGGAATTACCTTTTCTATAAGTAGTTGTTTTTGTCTTTCTGATTCTATTGAAAACTGGTATTCATAAATTTTTTGATTATATTGAAACTCTAAATGATTACAGACTATTGCTCTACGTTTATAACTTCCGTCGGAATTAGTTTTCACTACATATCCTAAATAATCTGCGATGCTAAATTTAATATATGTTACTTCTGTAAGTGGATAAATCTCAGTAAAATCAATAGTAATTTCATTTTCATCAAAAAAAAGAAGCCCTTTCTTTTTTAGATAAATTCCATCTACACCTTTAATGATTTTTATGACTTGTATGAAAACACAAATCGAAAAGAGAAAAATTAGTAATTTGAACACAGCATACTCAAGTAGATTTATTTCGTAAACTTTAAAATAAACAGCAGCAAAACCTAGCATTGAAATAAGTCCAACAAATCCTATGTAGCCAATTATTTTTTCATTGAAAATATTGAATAAAACTCCTTTTTTAATAATTACCAAATCAAAAGCTATTCTTTCCATTGCAACGTATTTGCTTTTCTGTAATTAACAATTTATAAGTATAAATAAAACTCACAAAATGAAATTTTTGAATCAAGTTGAAGGTGACATTTAAGAATTCATCTTCACCAATTCTTCATATGCTTTTTGTTGCGCGTGAATGGCTTTTTCGTCTGTTTCAATATACTTGTTTTTCTGCTTTGCGTCCATAATTCTGGCTTTTACAGAATCGTTCCATTGCCATTGCACAAATTTGCGTAGTTTTTTATGTATATCAGCGTCCAAAATTGGTGTAATCACTTCAATTCGGTGATCTAAATTTCGTGTCATCCAATCGGCAGAACCAATATATAGTTTTTCTTTTCCGCCATTAGCGAAAATATACACACGCGCATGTTCTAAATATTGTCCTAAAATACTTTTTACAGTAATGTTTTCACTTTGATTTGGAATGCCTGGCACAATGCAACAAATTCCGCGAACAATCATGTCAATTTTTACGCCTGCGTTGCTTGCTTCGTATAAAGCATCAATCATTTTGGTATCTTGAATACTATTCAATTTTAAAATAATATAGGCTTCCTTTCCTGCTTTTGCATTTTTGATTTCGTTGTCTATCAACTCTAAAAATGTACTTCGCGTTGTAAATGGAGAAATTAATAATTTTTTGCTTTTCGGAATGATGATTTCACGTTCCAATACTTGAAAAACTTGGATCAACTCAGATGTGATTTTTTCATTCTTCGTCATCAAACAAAAGTCAGTATATAAAGTTGCCGTTTTTTCATTAAAATTTCCTGTACCAATATATCCGTAAAGTACTGGTTTTTCGTTTTCTATTCGTTCAATACTTAGTATTTTAGAATGTACTTTAATGCCTGGGTAACTGTAAATTACTTTTGCGCCATTTTCTTCTAAAATAGTTCCCCATTTTATATTATTTTGCTCGTCAAATCGCGCTTTAGCCTCCATAAAAACCGTGACTTCTTTGCCGTTTTTCGTAGCATCAATCAATGCTTTGGTCAATCGAGATTCTTTGGCAACACGATAAAGTGTAATTTTGATTTTAGATACAAGTACATCTTTTGCCGCTTCTTCTACTAATTCTGCTACATGATCAAACGATTCGTATGGAAAATAAAGCATTCTATCTTTTTCAGTAATCGCTTCAAAAATACTATCATATGCATCCAATTGTTTGTTTCTAACTGGCAAAACATCTGGTATTGATAAGTTTTTGTCTGTTGGATTCGGGAAACCGAAAAAGTCTTTAAAATTATGATATGAACCGCCTAAAACGATGTCTGTATCATTTACATTCAATTCGTCTTTCAGCTCATCTAACAAGTTTTTAGGTGCTTTCTGATCGACTAGAATTCTTGTAACTTGACCTGTTTTTCTATTGCCTAAAGAGTCTTTTATTTTTTGTAATAAATTGCCCGAATATTCATTTTCAATATACAATTCCGCATCGCGCGAAACTTTTATTGAGTAAAACGTGTTTTCAGGATATACTTCTTTGAAATTGTGCTTTAAAATATCGTCAATAAACGTAATGCTACACGTATCATTTTCAGTAGGAAATACTATAAATCGAGGTGTGTTTGAAGGAATTTTAAAAACGACTAATTGTCCTTCATAAATAGAAGCTAAATACAATTGTTCGTTCTCGATAAAGATATCTTCTTCTGACGAAATTTTATAATTGAGCGTCAATTTTGACTCTAATTCTTCTTTGTAATATGCTTTCGCGAATTGTGCTTGCGCTTCTGAAAAACGTGTAGAATCAATCAAAGAAATACCTTCTTTTTCCAGTGCTGGAATGATTTGATTTTTAAAGATATTTCCAAATTCTTGTTGTTGCAGATTGACTTCTTTTTTAATTTTACGCAGCAATCTATTTGGCTTTGTAATCAACTTTTTACGTAAACCTTTGTCCAATTGTTTAATCTGGCGAATAGCCGAAACTCTTACTTTGAAAAATTCATCCAAATTCGATGAAAATATGGCTAAAAACTTGATGCGTTCGTACAATGGATTTCGCGCATCGGCAGCTTCTTGTAAAACACGATGGTTAAAACGTAACCACGATACATCTCTGTTATAATATTCACTGGAAATTAATGACATTCGTATAGTACTTTAAGTAAACAATTGTTTTTAATTATATAAGCACGAAAATACTCAATATTTTATCAGCAAGCATTTATTTTTGTAAAGGCTTAACAATATGGTAAAGTTATTCGTTGAAATTATTTTTGATTAGTCCAATTGATAAATTGCATAAATACGTTGTTCCAATTTTTTCTATGTACGCCATTTATTTCTTTTTCATAGGAATGATTACAACCTAAACACACTTTAAATGTGAGGTTTAATTTTCTTTTTTGCATAAATTGTATTGGAAGCAAATACGCGGTTTCAATTGGAGTACTTTCATCTTCTGTTGCGAAATAAGCAAAAATCGGAATGTCTAATTCTAGTAAATATTCAATTGGTGGTTTTTCATAGGAAGACCAACGTTTATTTGTATATCCAAAATGATCGATTTCTGTTGAGTTAGGATTGTCTATCACGGATTTATACCATTCAATAATTCCCATAATGTTTTCATGCGCCAATGAATCTGATTGCTTTTCTGTTAAAGATTCGATTCGATTAAAAAGTGAAAATTCATAAAAATTGTTCAGTACATTTCCCGACCAGAATCCTAAATGAGTTATTGCATCATTTTTTGAAGCCAATGCTGCTGCAATCGTTGCGCCTTCTGAATGACCGTAAACTATTATTTTTTGTGGTTTTTCTAAATGATTTTTTACAATATCTTTAATTGATACATCAATTTGATTCACTCTATATTCGAGGTAATTATTTTTATAATATTCCTCAGGAATTGACAAGTTACTTTCATCATATATTCCTGCAATTCCTGGTTTCGGAATAATGGCAAATGTATAGGTTGAATCAACTTGTAAATAATCATCTGCAAACCATCTTGAAATTGTTGTTTTTCCATTTTTTTTGGAATAAGAAAAAATAGGATTCGGATCAGTTCCTTGAATATATACAATTAAATTGCTTGGTTTTGTTTTATAGTTTTTTAAATAGTATGTAATTGTATCCGATTTTTCAACAACCTGACCTTCAATAAAATCATATTTTTTTAAAGCGTCATTAATTGTTGGAATTTTATTTTTTTGAGCTATTCCAATTGCAGAAACCAACAAGAATAAATTGAGAAATATTATTTTTTTCATATGCTGTTTTTGAATAAGACGTTTGTAACGCAAAAAAGTTACGATGCTATTTTTTGTCAATGTTTTTAAAAATTTACAGCAACTTACTGAATAATTTATCGAACATGACAAATATCATAGATTTCGGGTATAACATTGGCTAATTTTGGATAATACTTAACGCGCTTTTACACTATAAAAACTAGACACACAGTTGTTTTCAATGACAATTGAATATAAAATAGCTCACTATGAAAAAAATTATTGTACCCATTGATTTTTCAAAACATTCAGAATTTGCCTTGGAAGCAGCCGCAATTTTAGCGCGCAAGCACGAAGCAGAAGTGATTGCTTTGCACATGTTAGAATTGTCGAATGCTGTTATTTCTGAAAACGAAAGTGAACTCACACAAGAAACTGTTTTTTACTTAAAGTTGGCAGAGAAAAGGTTTAATGAGTTTTTAGATAAACCATTTTTAGAAGGTATTACCGTTACGCCACTTATTAAACATTTTAAGGTATTTAGTGAAGTAAGTGATGTAGCGCAAGATCATAATGCAGATTTAATTGTAATGGGATCGCACGGTTCTAGCGGAATTAAGGAAATTTTTATTGGTTCTAATACGGAGAAAGTTGTGCGCCATTCGGATATTCCTGTATTGGTTATTAAACACAATCCGATTTTGATGGATTTTGAAAACGCAGTCTTTGCGTGTGACTTCTCGCGAGAAGCGGTAAAACCTTATATAAACGCTACAAAATTAATTGCGAAGCTTGGCGCGAAATTACACTTAGTGTATGTAAACTTACCAGGTTCAAGTTTCCAAAGTTCATCTGAAATTGAAATTAAAGTATCCGATTTCTTGAAAGTTGCCGATGGAAATTTAGATAAAATGGACAGCGTACATTATGTAAATGATTACACCATAGAAAAAGGAGTTTTGAACTTTGCAAGCGCACAAAATGCAGATTTAATAGCCGTTGCAACGCACGGACGCACAGGATTGTCACATTTCTTTGAAGGAAGCGTTTCAGAAGATATTGCAAATCATTCTGTACTGCCCGTAATGACATTTAAGATTTAGATTGTTAGTTAATCTATTATTTATTTATTTATTGTAGAGAAAAGCAGGGAATTTTAGAATTTCCTGCTTTTTTGGTTTGTGAATATTTCTTTATGATTTTGATATTAGATTTAATTCGAATAGATTTAGCAATAGTAAACTTGTAGAAATACGTTTGCATTCATTGAAACATCAGTTAATATAAACCTGAAAATGATACTAAAAAATAGCAATTCAGAAGATATTCCAGAAATTTTTAGGCTATACAGATTGGCTACAGAGTTTCAAAAAGTGAAATTTCCAGAAAACCTTTGGCCAGAATTTGATCTAAAATATATAACTACTGAAGTTGTTGAAAAGCGACAGTTTAAGTTAGTAATTGAAGATAAAATAGCTTGTATTTGGGCAATAACATATAGTGATGACCAAATTTGGGAACATAGCGAAAATGATGCTGCTATATACATTCATCGGATAGCCACAAACCCTGAATTTAGAGGAAATAACTTTGTGCAGATAATTGTTGATTGGTCTAAAAATTTTGCCCGAAAGCACCATAAACAATTTATTAGAATGGATACTTGTGGAAAAAATGAGCGATTAATAGCTCATTATAAAAGTTGTGGATTTAATTTTTTGGGAATGAAAAAATTAGAAAATACCGCTGGATTGCCTTCACATTATCATAATGCAGACGCATGCTTTTTTGAGATTGAATTGGAATAGCATTTACCAACAACATTTATACCTCATCTAAAAGTAAATTTTCATTTATCAAACATGCACAACCAATAAAGGTTTTTTTAATGCTTTGCTAATTTCTGTGGTTGATGAATGTTTGAATAAACGCTCAAAGACAGATTCTTTTTGAACAATCAAGCCAATCATATCTATGGAATGTAGTTGCATGTAACATGTTTTTACATGCTCTAACGGCACATTTTGAATGACATGATAACTATAATTAACTTCTTTGAAATGCTTTATAAGATACGATTCGTCATAACGATCTCCAGTCATTTCTTTTTCATACACTCTCAAAATGTGCGTTTGCATGTGATGCAGTTTCGCAGTATTTAAAATAGTTGCAAACGCTTCACTTTGTACAGCATCTTTCGCGTCAAGCGGTAACAACATGCTTGTTGGAGATTGAAATTTTATGGCTGAAGGAATGATTAATGTTGTACAATTAATTCTTCTGATAATGCTTAGTGTGTGACTTCCAAAGAGAATTTCGGCAGCATTAGAAACACCATTATAACCAGCAACTAATAAGTCAATATTTTTTTCTTCAATGATTTTATGTGTCGCTTCAATAAAACTATTATAATCCAAAATTGAATCAAATTGATGCTTTTCATTTTGTGACGATTGTTCCAATTCGTCTTTAAAGGTTTGTAAACGTTGTTTTTCAGCCTTTAAAATACTTTCGTAAACATTAGCAGTAGCGGAAGACATTAAATCATCCATTGTAAAAGTTCCCGATTTGTGAACGTGCAACACATAGAAACTACAGGTTTCGTTTTTCAAAAAATTGATTGCATATTGTGCTGCATTCCGTGAACATGGAGAGAAATCGGTAAGAATTAAAACATTTTTCATGACTCTTTTTTTAATAAAATTCGCTACTGCTTTTTAAAGATATTAAAATTGATCTAATAAGTAGTTAATTAAATCTGTGGTTGTTAAGATTCCGACTAATTTTCCGTCGTCAACTACTGGTAACGCGTGAAACTCCTTTTTAGCCAAAATTTCTGCGGCTTCTTTAATAAGTGTATCTGAAGTTATGCTTACCAAGTTTTTCGCCATTACTTGTTCTATTGTGAACATATTGTAGACAATAGTTTCAACATTAGTGTCATCTTCATCTGCGGCATCTGCAAAGCTAATCCGCAATAAATCGGTATAACTCAACATACCAATAATTGCGTCACCACTTACAACTGGAATGTGACGAATGTTGTTTGATTTGAATAAACTTTCTGCGGTTTCTAAACTGTCTGTATGGTTTAATGTAATCACCTCAGCGGTCATAATTGTGGAAACTGGTGTTCTTTTTTTCATCTTGTTTTTGTTTTAATTTCTATAGTAAAGATAGTTATGAGGTATGGAAACTGCTATGATATTTGTCATGCTGAAAGAGGTATTTTGAGTTTGAATGAACTCTTTGTAGACAACACACTTTTTTACTGCTGATTTTCGTTTTCTTTGCTCGCACAAAGAATACTGAATCAAGTTCAGCACAGGCATCAACAAAAGAAAGTGCGCTTTTCTGGCAGGTATTTTTAGTTTTCTCTTCGGAAAACTAAAACCGAAAAACTTTTGCTAAATTTTCTCCAAGGCTTCGAAAATTTTTAACGCAAAACCTTTTCTATACTTCAGAAAAGAATAATCTTGCTAAGAGACATATTGCTGCTTTTTAAAAATTATTTTAATGACAATCTATCACATTCGTAATCAAACCAACATTTGAAACTGGAGAAATATACGGAATTCCCAAACCCAATCCGCGAAGAATAAACAACATTCCAATGATGATTACAAAGACAGGAATTGCTTTTTGAATGCGTTGTTTTATAGTAGCGTTTAGAAACTTTCCAATGTAAATTGCAGTCGTCATTAACGGAATTGTTCCCAAGCCAAAAAACAACATATACAAACTTCCTTGCAACATACTTCCAGAAGCAATGGCACCAAAAACTGCCATATAAACCAATCCGCAAGGCAGTAATCCGTTTAAAAATCCAATCGTAAAAAAAGTATCTAAACTTTTCTTTTTGAATTGCTTTCCTAAACTCGATTTTAGGTTGGAAATGATTCTAAAAACAGGTTTTGAAAAATTATACTTACTAAAAGTTTTGTACGGAATACTAATCGTGACAATCATAATAATTCCAATGGCTATGGACAAACGCTGCTGCATTCCGAAGATATAAATGCTTTTTCCCAACAATCCAAAAATGAATCCGATAGTTGCATACGAAAGCAATCGTCCAACATGATACAGTAAAATTTGCGCTACTTTTTTGTAACTATTCGTGCGATCTACGGGCAACATAAACGCAATTGGTCCGCACATACCAACGCAGTGAAAACTTCCTAACAATCCTAATATGAATCCCGAAAAAACCATTTAATAAGTGATTTCCTGTTTGTACAAATACGCTTCTTCATCGTAACTCCAATCGACAGAAATGTTCCAACGACCGCCTAACAAACGATTGTCAGGTATGAGCAATGTGTGGTTTGATAACGAAATAGGCATCTCGAAATCGAATTGTTTATTAGACGGTCTGTATAGGAACACTTTTCCTTTAATCGTGTTGATGTCAAACGTATTTGGAAACACAATTTCGATTCCTTGTTCCGTTTGTGTCAGCGTAACATCTTGCGTGAGCTTTTGTGCGTTTTTCTGTTTATCAATCGTGTTTTGATATTGCAATTCTTCTTCATAATACGTCTCGGTTACCAAATCGTGATCGTATTTTGATTGTGTACTCATCCGTATCACAAAAAACAATATAAAGCTGATAAACGCTATGAATGCTAATACGATTCCTGTTCCCCAATTTATTTTCATGATATTATTTTTATATTTATTTGCTTACTTCGAGTGCCTCAGCAAGCTTCCTTTTTAAATACCGTTCACAATGATGCACATTGAGCTTGTCGAAATGCAATCCTTAATGCAATTCTAGTTTTCATTTCGTCATTGCGAGAATTTTTTAAAATTCGTGGCAATCTGCTTGTCGAGAAACAGATTGCTTCGTCGCTATCGCTTCTCGCAATGACGAATAAACGAAACCAGCAACTTAGTAATAACTCGTTGGTCCTATAAAATTCACCGTTGTCGTTTCAATCAATTTGTCTTTACTGTATACATCAATTGTGATGTTATTTTTTCCGTTTTTCAGATCGCTTTTATTGATTTCCAAAAACAAAGTTCCTTCTGCAATTCCTTGTTTCGGAATGATAAATTCATTTGTTGTTGCCACCAATTTTATAGTTCCTTTTACTTTTCTAATTTCAAAATGTACTTCAGGAATCGCTTCAGTGGTTTTATTGATGAGTTTGTATGTAAAAACATTGCTAATTATATTGTCTGCTTTTTGCTCATACAATTGTCCGCGTAATCGTAAAATATTTGCTTCTACATCATTTCGGATCAATAACATTCCGACTAAAAAGCCAATTAGAATTATTAAAACTGCTGTATATCCTTTTAATCGTGGTGTAAATTTGAACTTTTCTTTCTTTTCAATTTCGTCTTCACTTGTATATCGAATCAATCCTTTAGGCAAGTCTACCTTTTCCATAATGTCATCGCACTCGTCAATACACGCTGTACAATTAACACATTCTAGTTGCGTTCCGTTTCTAATGTCAATTCCTGTTGGACAGACATTTACACATTGAAAACAATCAATACAATCTCCATTACCTAATTCTTCTCTGTCTTCATTTTTACGAAACTTTTTACGTCCATTTTCGCCTTCTCCACGTTTGTGATCGTACGCAACCAAGATCGATTTATTATCTAGTAATACTCCTTGCAATCTTCCGTAAGGACACGCAATAATACATACTTGCTCTCTAAACCACGCAAATACAAAGTAGAAAACTGCCGTAAATATGATTAACGGAAACAAGGTTCCTAAGTGTTTAAAAGGTCCGTCAGTAATGTCTTTAATGAGTTCATCACTTCCTATTAAAAAGGCTAAAAATGTGTTCGCAATTGCAAAAGAAATGATTAAAAATATAAACCATTTTAAGAGTCGCTTCTTAATTTTTTCAGCATTCCAATCTTGTTTATCCAATCGGATTTGTTTTCCTCTGTCGCCTTCAATCCAATATTCAATTCGACGGAAAACCATTTCCAAAAAGATAGTTTGTGGACATATCCAACCGCAAAAAATACGCCCAAAAGCAACCGTAAATAGTGCAATAAAAATGACTCCAATAATCATGGAAATCACCACTAAATGAAAGTCTTGTGGCCAAAACGGCAATCCGAATATATTGAAACGACGTTCCAACACATTAAATAGTAAAAATTGGTTTCCGTTAATTTTTATAAAAGGAGCAGCAAATAGAAAGATTAGCAATCCATAACTGACAATTTTTCGCCACTCATAGTATTTACCGCTCGGTTTTTTTGGATATACCCAAGCACGTTTTCCATCTTCATTAATAGTTCCGATGGAATCTCTAAATGTTTCGTTTTCTGGTATTTCCACAATTATGTGTTTGTTGTTTATACCAAATAAAATTTAACCTTTATTTGGTATTATTCATTAACTTCTACTTTTGTAGAATCGATGACTTTTGCATTTTCTGGCACTTTCGTTGGATCTTCCCAAATGTCACCTTCTGCATCTTTTGGTGCTGCTGGCGTAGTTCCTTCAAATGATAGTATAAAACTTGACACTTGCGCAATTTCAGACGGTTTTAGTCCTTTTTTAGACCAAGCTTCCATTCCTTTTCCGCTTCGTCCACCTTTAGAAATTGTTTTAAATACGTTGTTAATTCCGCCACCTAAAACCCAGTGTTTGTCTGTTAGGTTTGGTCCAATTCCTCCGCCGCCATCTACCGCGTGGCAAGCCACACAGTTTTCTGCATAGATTGTTTTTCCAGCACTTACGTCAGATGCTTCTGTAAGCAATACGACACTTTTATAATCTATAAGGTCTTTTGCTGTTTTTAGATATTCTTCATACGCTACTTTTGCTTCTGCATATTCTTCTTCAAGCTCTACATATTGTCCGTCGCCATTAAATACGTGATATTTTGCTAAATAAATTCCTGCAAATACAATAGACGCATAGAATCCGTATTTCCACCACGGCGGTAAATCGTTGTCCAATTCTCTGATTCCATCATAATTATGATCTAAGATAATTTCGGCTTCAGCTTCAATAGGTTTCGTTCCTACTGATTTTTTATAGGTTTTCTTGAACCAATTTACCAATTTATATTCCGGAACTTTATTTTTCTTTTCTAGGTAGGTTGCTTTTGCTGCTTCATCCAATCCGTTGAACAGAATATTTTCCATTGCTGCTATAATTCCTTCAATAGCTATTAAAATAAATACCACTAATAGTAGAAACAGTAGAATTAATGGTTCTTCTATAAATGCTGGTCTGTCGCCAGATTCTACAAAGTATTCAACTCCTATGAATAACAGGAAAAAAATGACGAGTACACGTACCCAAGATGGAATTAGATTTCTCATGGTGTTTGGTTAGTTGGTTGATTGTCTAATGGAATATTACTCACTTCTGTGATGTATTCTTTTTTTGCGGTGATTACCCACCAAAACAACAACATAAAGAAGGTAAAGAAGATGAGTAGAGAAATCAACGGATATATTTCAATACCCGTAATTGATTCCATATGATTTTTTACAAATTTTAACATGGCTTTATTTTTCTATTGTTTCTTCTTGCGAATCTTTTACTTTTATGTCAGTTCCTAAGCGTTGTAAATACGCTATCAGTGCAATAATTTCACGATTTTTTACTTCAATAAATTCTTCGCCATTATCAGCAGCAGCTTGTTTTGCGCCTTCAAAAGAAGCTAACAAATCTGGATCTTCTCTTAGATTTTTAACAATCCCAATGGCTTGTTCGTCCATGTATTGCAGCGCATCTGCTATTTCTTGTTCTGAATATGGAACTCCAAGCGAAACCATTGCGCGCATTTTGGCTTGTGTGGACGATGTGTCAAGTTCATCATGAATCAACCAAGGATACGCTGGCATAATAGATTTATCTTCAATTCCTCTTGGATCGTACATGTGTTTAAAGTGCCAAGAATCTGCTTTTTTCAGCTTGTCTGTTCCTTCACGTTGCAAATCGGGTCCTGTACGTTTACTTCCCCATAAGAATGGATGATCGTATACAAATTCGCCTGCTTTAGAATATTCGCCATAGCGTTCTACTTCACTTCTAAACGGACGAATCATTTGTGAGTGACAACCAACACAACCTTCTCTGATGTAAATATCTCTACCTTCCAATTCTAATGGTGTGTATGGTTTTACTTCCGTAATGGTTGGAATATTTGAGTCAATCATTAACGTTGGCACTATTTGTACAATTCCACCAATTAAGATTGCAATGGTAGCATAAATAGTCAGTTTGATAGGTTTACGTTCTAAAACCGTATGCCAACCTTCACCTTTTGTACGTTTGTTAGATACACGTTGCAATGCTGGTGCTTCTGCCAATTCATCAGTTACTTTATTTTTCGATTTAATAATAGTAGCTACAATGTTGTATGCTAAGAAAAACATTCCGACAATGAATAGTGAACCTCCAATAGCGCGCATCCAATATAATGGCATGATTTCAGAAACTGTTTCTAAAAAGTTTGGGTAGACTAAGTTTCCATCAGGATTGAATTGTTTCCACATGGACGCTTGTACAAATCCTGCTACATACATTGGCAACGAGTACATTACAATTCCTAAGGTTCCTATCCAGAAATGTGCATTTGCCAATCCTAGTGAGTATAGTTTCGTTTTGAATAATCGCGGCACTAACCAATAGATCATTCCAAAGGTTAGGAATCCGTTCCAAGCTAAGGCGCCAACGTGTACGTGTGCAATAATCCAATCGGTGTAATGCGCAATGGAGTTTACACTTTTTAAGGATAGTAATGGACCTTCAAAAGTTGCCATTCCGTATCCTGTAATTGCCACTACCATGAATTTCAACACAGGATCGGTTCGTACTTTATCCCATGCGCCACGTAAGGTTAGCAATCCGTTTATCATTCCTCCCCAAGAAGGCATTAATAACATTATAGAGAACGCAACTCCTAAGTTTTGCGCCCATTCTGGCAACGCTGTATATAATAAATGGTGCGGTCCTGCCCAAATATATATGAATATTAACGACCAAAAGTGTACAATAGATAGTCTGTATGAGTAAATAGGTCTGTTTGCCGCTTTTGGGATGAAGTAATACATTAATCCTAAAAATGGTGTCGTAAGGAAAAAGGCAACTGCATTGTGTCCGTACCACCATTGTACCAAGGCATCTTGCACACCTGCGTATACGGAATAACTTTTTAAAGCAGTTACTGGCAGTGCTAAACTGTTGAAAATGTGTAATACCGCAACAGTTACAAATGTTGCTAAGTAAAACCAAATTGCTACGTATAAATGTCGTTGTCTTCTGTTTAAGATTGTCCAAATCATGTTGACTCCAAAAGCAACCCAAATGACTGCGATTGCGATATCAAAAGGCCATTCTAATTCGGCATATTCTTTCGAAGTTGAGTATCCTAATGGTAATGTTATTGCAGCGCCAATAATGATAATTTGCCAACCCCAAAAGTTAACTTTACTTAGAAAATCGCTTGCCATTCTGGCTTTTAGCAATCGTTGTAGCGAGTAATATACACCTGCAAAAATGGCGTTCCCGACAAAGGCAAAAATTACTGCGTTTGTGTGTAATGGACGTAAACGCCCAAAACTTAGCCAAGAAATACCTTCTCCTATGGTTGGAAATAGAAATAATAACGCTAGTAATAATCCAACTGACATTCCAACAATTCCCCAAATTATGGTGGCGTAGATGAAGTTTTTAACGATTTTATTATCGTAATAGAATTGCTGAATTTCCATAGTAATACCTGTTTGGTTTGTAGTTAGTTTTGCTTTTTTGGTTTGTCTTTTACCAATTCATCATCAAATAGCATGCGCACCGATGGCGTATAACTATCGTCAAATTGTCCGTTTCTTACCGCTATAATAAAAGCGACAAAAAAGAGTATTGCAACTACAATACTAATGGTTAGTAAAACATATATAACACTCATACCTATTGAAGTTATGGCTCAAAATTACGTTTGTATGATTTCCTATAAAATGACATTTATCATGTTTTGGATTTATTTTAGTGAAACTCAATTTTGAAAAGCTTGTGCTGGACTTGATTCAGCATCTAAGACGAATTCAAAATTGTAAGTTGAACTAATCCCACTGAAAAGTGGGATCTGTAGTTTTCACTATTTTATTTTAAAGCTGTTTTCAATAACTCGACTTGGCTCAGTGTACAGATTTAGCGTACACATGTAAAACGTCTTTGCGAGGAACGAAGCAATCTGCTCTTATTTAAACAGATTGCCACGAATTTTTCAAATTCTCGCAATGACGTTTTACTTAAGTTTCCTTCCTAAGAAAGATGTACAAACCGTTGTAAATACAACAATACTTATGGAACTTAACGGCATTAGAATTGCGGCGATTACAGGCGCTAATTGTCCTGTGATAGCAAAGTATAATCCGATACTGTTGTAGATAAATGATAACACAAAACTCCATTGGATAATTTTGATTGCTGATTTGGAAGCTTTCAAATATGTATCTAATTGATTGAATTTGGAAGCATCCAATATCGCATCACACGCAGGAGAAAATACATTTACATTTTCCGACACCACAATTCCGACATTACTTTGTGCCAACGCGCCTGCATCATTTAATCCGTCGCCAATCATGAGTACTTTTGCGCCTTCTGCTTGATGATATTTGATGTATTCTAGTTTGTCGTTTGGCTTCTGGTTGAAAATCAATTTTGTTTTTGACGGTAATAGTTTTTTGAGATTTTCTCGTTCGCCTTCATTATCTCCCGAAAGGATTGCCAAATCATACGCCTTTTTTAGCTTATTGAATAGTTTCGATACGCCTTTTCGATACTTATTATAGAATGTATATTTCCCTTTGTACGTTTCGTTTGTACTAATATGAACTGTTGTGTTTAATACTGTTGATTCTTCTTGAAAACCTACAAATTTTGCCGCGCCAACTTTGATATTTTCTTCATGATAACACGCTGACATTCCTTTGCCAACATGTTCTTCAAAATGATCGAGTGTGACAATATTTTGTTCGTCTAAAATGTTATAAAGCGTTCTACTTAATGGATGATTAGAGCCACGCAACGTGTTTTTTAAAAGTGTCGCTTCAGCAATTGATAATTGTTCGCCTTCATAATTTGCGGTGCTTTTTTGATTGGATGTAATCGTTCCTGTTTTGTCAAATATAATTGTGTTTATCGTTGCTAATTGTTCTAAAACGCTTGCATTTTTCACATAGAATTTCAGCTTTCCGAAGATGCGTAATAGGTTTCCAAATGTAAATGGTGCAGCTAATGCAATTGCACACGGACATGCAATGATTAAGACAGCTGTGAATACATTTATCGCTTTGGAAGCATCAAACCATAACCAAAATATTGTCGATATAAACGCAATTGACAGCACTGTAATCGTAAAGTGTTTACTGATTGCATTTGTTAACGTTGTAAAACTTTCTTCTTTGTTTTTGTCAAATACCGCATTGCTCCACAATTGTGTGAGGTAACTTTGCTCCACCGATTTTATCGCTTCTATTTCAATGATTCCTGATGTTTGTTTTCCGCCTGCAAATACCTTGTCACCTGCTAGTTTTTGAACCGTTTCCGATTCGCCCGTTACAAAACTGTAATCGATAGCAGCATTTCCGTTAATTAGAATTCCGTCTACGGGAATTAATTCTTCATTTCTGATAAGTAACCGATTGCCTTTTTCAATATCGTAGACTTGAATTGGTGTTTCTTTCCCTTTATTGATTCTTGTAACTGCAATTGGAAAGTACGATTTGTAATCGCGCTCAAATGATAGAAAGTTGTATGTTTTCTGTTGGAAGAATTTCCCTAGTAATAGAAAAAAGACCAATCCCGTAAGGCTATCAAAAAAGCCTGAACCCAAATCAAATATAATTTCCACCGAACTTCTCACAAATAAGACTAAAATTCCTAATGCAATTGGCACATCAATGTTGAGTAGCTTTGCGCGTAAACCTTTAAATGCAGAGATAAAATAATCTTGCGCAGCATAGAAAACGACAGGAAGTGAAAAGGCAAACATTAACCAACGAAATAGTGGTTTGTAGTGTTCGATCCAAAATCCGCTGACTTGAAAGTATTCTGGAAATGATAGAAACATGACGTTTCCAAAGGCAAATCCTGCAATTCCAAGTTTGTAAATGAGCGTACGATTGATTTTGTTTTTTCCAGTCGCATAATCGTCCAAACTTATATACGGTTCGTAGCCAATTTTGCTAAGTAATAAAACCGCTTCTTTGAGTGAAAAAGTCGTTGTATTGTATGTGATTCGCACCGTTTTTTTGCCAAAATTGACTTGTGAATCGCTAATTTCTGGTTTGAGTTTGTGTAAGTTTTCGAGAATCCAAATGCACGAACTACAATGAATGTGCGGAATGTATAAGGTAACTATTTGCGTAGTTTCATCATTAAATTCTAGCAATTTTTCAATGATATTTTGTTGCGTTAGGAAATCATATTTTCCTTCTATTTCTTTCGGAATTCCGCCTGGAGAAGCTTGTAAATCGTAGTAAGATGATAAATCGTTTTCAGAAAATAGTTCGTACACCGTTTTGCATCCGAAGCAACAAAAAGATTTTTTATCTGATTGAATGATTTCTTTTGCACATGCATCGCCACAATGAAAACATTTTGTTTGCTTTATATTATTGCTCATTTATACCTTTTTACCACACTCACAAAGATTACAAATGAATCCATTTTAAAATATGATATTTGTCATGTATGGATTCGTAATTACACTACTTCAACAACTAATTATGAATAAGTACATTAACACACATTTTTGATTTTCAATCTTTTTACTATCTTTAATCGTACTAAAAGAAGATCAATCATTATGGAAACCGCTACAAAACAAAATCTCAAAGAAATCATCATAACCGTTATAGTGATTGTGATATTAACCGCTTCAGGAATTCATTTTTTAAGAAAACATGCCAATAAAGAAGGTCGTGAGTTAATGCTTTCTATGAATAAAGTCAGTAGTATTCATGCGGATAAAGGCATTAAAGATTGTTATAATATTGATGATTGGCAAGAAGGACGATTGGTAATTCTGAATGATGAAATACAAGAATATAAAGAACAACACGAGGTTATTTTTTTAAAGTTATATACATATCATTATACATCATCAACGTTGTTTTTAATTTTCTCAATTCTGTCAGCATTGACAGTTTTTTTGATAACACAAGATGGTTGGAATGGAACTTCTCATAGTATAAAAGTGCTGTTTTTGGTGTTTATGTCCTTGACATCTTTTTTTGGAATTTCTGCCAGTACTTTTGACCAAAAAGTAAGTATTGGTCAAAATGGGAATGCGTATATTAATTATGATAATTTACAGAAAGAGCTGATGAATTATTGTGCTACGAATGCAGATATTAAAGGTGATTCTATTACATTTATAAAAATACATTCTAGTGTTATAAATAGAATGACGAAGCTTCATGATTTTTATTTAGAGTTTGAAAAGCAAAGCGTTGACACGAACAAAATGTTTAGTTTGGAGAAGAAAGAAGAAGAATAGTTTTGGGTATGTTTGGTTAGCTTTTTTAAGTTTGCTAAATTACCTTTTCGACTTCGTTTAGCTTCTTGGTTTTAGTTTGAAACTTTTGGCTTTTATAAAAATAAAAAACGACCAATTCCGAAGAATCAGCCGCTTTACAAACCCACATATAGATTTCCCAAACCTATTTCCCAAACATTAAAATTTCGTTTACGATAACTTCAGTCACGTATTTCTTTTCGCCAGCTTCTGTTTCATATGAACGATTTGTTAGCTTTCCTTCAATAGCAACTTCTTTACCTTTTAGTAAAAATTTTTCTGCAATTTCAGCGGTTTTGTTCCATGCGATTAGGTTGTGCCAATACACATTTTCAACCTTATCGCCTTGTGCGTTTTTATAACTTTCATTTGTTGCAATGGAAAACTTTGCAATTTTCTTTCCGCCTTCTAAATTGATGATTTCTGGGTCGTTACCTAAGTTTCCGATTAACTGTACTCTGTTTTTTAAATTGTTCATAATTACTGTATTTTAAATGTTTACAAATTATTTTGTGATAGAATCGTTGTTTTGATTCGACAGTGCAAATATGAAACGACATCCAAATTTTATTCGGTTACGAAGCACTTACTTTCGTTTACAAATATTTGTAGTCGTTTGTAATTGGGAATTTTTTCATACCTTAGTCGTTCATTTACAATACATGAATATACATTTAGAAACCGACAGACTTATTATTCGAGACCTTACAGAACAAGACGTAGACGGAATGTTTGTACTCGATTCTGATCCTGAAGTACATACCTATTTAGGCAATAAACCAATCACACAAAAAGCAGCAGCTTTAAAATATATTAGAGATGTTAATTTGCAATATAAACAACGTGGAATCGGACGTTGGGCAGTTGAAATGAAAGAAACAGGCGAGTTTATAGGTTGGTGCGGCATGCGATTGTACACCGATTACACCTTCAACAATCACACAAATTTTCATGATATTGGCTATCGGATTCAACGTAAATTCTGGGGAAAAGGATTCGCCACCGAGGCTTCAAAAGCATGTTTAGAATATGCTTGGAATGTGCTTAAACTTGACAAAATCTACGGAATTACCGAAAAAGGAAATGAAGCTTCACACAAAGTATTATTAAAAATTGGACTCAATTATTTGGAAGATTTCCACTATGAACCTGAAAAAATGATGCTCCGTTGGTATAGCATCTCAAAACCTGAATAATTATGGACAAAGAATGTTTGGAATGTAACGATACGTTTAAAGGTCGTATTGATAAAAAGTTTTGTAGCGATTATTGTCGCAACGCATATAATAATCGACTGAATAAAGATGGAAAAAATCTGATTCGTAATATCAACAATCGCCTGCGCAAAAATTGGCGAATTTTGGAAGATTTAAACGTGAATCAAAAAACAAAAACGACGAAAGGAAAACTTTTGGAAAAAGGATTTGATTTTAATTATTTCACTTCTATCTATGTGACCAAAGCCGAATCGACGTATTATTATGTGTACGATCAAGGATATTTGGCACTAGAAAATGATTATTATTTATTAGTAAAAAAGAATTCTTAAATCAAAAAACAACACGTTTTATATGGACTATACAAATCTGATATTTCCCGCAATGTTTATTATCGGTATTGCCACTTTAATCTTTTTAGGAATCTATTATAGTCCAAAACATAAAATTCTCCGTCAATTAAAAAAAACTCGCAGAAAAAACATTCAGAGTGTCCGTGAACATGAATATGTAAAAATTGTTGGAAATGCCAAACACGTAGGCAAACCATTAATTGCACCATTAAGCAAACGAGAATGCGTCTACTTTGAAGTGATTGTAAAAGAAAATAAAGGGAAACAATGGCGCAATGTCATTAAAGATGTCCAATTCCAAGATTTCTTTATACAAACTGGAACGGAAAGTGCTGTTTTACACTTAAATGCACGGCGCGAATTTGAGAAACTCATTCATTTAGTAACCGATCATTCATTTCACTCAAGAGTTTTTAATAATACTAATGCCGCAATTGTACAGTATTTAAATGAACATGGAATTAAAGATAAAAGTATTTTTGGAATGAACAAACCGCTTCAATATCAAGAAAGAATTATTGAAGTTAATGAAGAAATTGCCATTATGGGCATCGGTAATTGGCAAATTATTGACACGCCAATGGACAGTTATTCCGATGGAAGAATACTGGTATTATCAGGAACTAAAGAACAACGATTACTAGTTACAGATGAACCAAAAGCTATGAAACGCGTAAAGCGAAAACTATAAATAGTATTACTTCCAGTTCTGCCCTTTTAAATTCATCGCAGCTTTTAAAATGTCTTTCTGACTAATTTGCCCAACCAATTTGCCATTTTCTACAATTGGAAAACGTCTTCTTTTAGATTGAATAAACTTATTTGCAGCATCAAAAATATCTAAATTTCCATCAATAGTTTCTACATTTTTTACCATATGCGCTTCAATTTTATTTTGCTCAAAAGGCATATTATAATAACGACTGTCCGAAATTTGCTTAATACAATCACCTTCCGAAATCATTCCGATCAATTCATTTTTATCATTCACAACTGGTCCGCCAGAAATTTTATGCTGAATTAACTTTTGAATTACTTCTTCCACAGTTTGCTCAGGTTTAAACGTGATCAAATTCCGTGTCATATAATCACTAACTTTTAATGCTTCCGCTTTACTCGTGGTATTAGCTTGCACTTTTCGTGCGCCTTGAAAACTTTTTATTCCCATAATTTCTAAGATTTGGTAATTACTAAAGTTACTCTTTTTTAATTGGTAAACCTAAAACAACAATTTCATAACATTTACTGTTCACTTTTTACTACTTTTAAGCATCCTTATAACCAACCAACATGAACACACCAAAAGCCCGTTTTACATTCCTTTCCTTTTTATTAATTGCACTTGCGGTTTACCTTAGTTTTTATAGTGTAATGCCACAAGAAACCACAGAAGGAAAAGTTCCGAAAACTGAATTTTCTACGGTTCGCGCGTTTGCACATGTCAACGAAATTGCCAAAGAACCACATTATGTAGGTTCAAAAGCACATGAAACTGTTCGTAATTATATTATTGCTGAATTAAAAAAATTAGGTTTAGAACCGATAATACAAGAAGGTTTTACGCTTGATAATTGGGGAAATATTTCCAAGCCAAAAAATATAATAGCTCAAATTAAAGGGAAGAATTCTACAAAAGCATTATTATTATTGTCACATTACGATAGTGATCCGCATTCTGCAGTTGGCGCAAGTGATGCTGCAAGTGGCGTGGCAACTATTTTAGAAGGAACAAGAGCTTTTTTAGCCAAAAGCGAACAACCAGAAAATGATATTATTTTATTAATTTCTGATGGAGAAGAATTAGGATTAAATGGTGCCGAATTGTTTGTAAATGAACATCCGTGGGCAAAAGATGTTGGTTTGGTGTTGAATTTTGAAGCGCGCGGAAGTGGCGGACCAAGTATTATGTTGTTGGAAACGAACAATGGAAATGCCAAATTGATTAAAGCGTTTCAAAATGCTGATACAAAATATCCTGTTGGGAATTCGCTCGCTTATAGTATTTATAAAATGCTTCCGAATGATACAGATTTGACTGTTTTTCGGGAAGATGGAAACATTCAAGGATTCAACTTTGCGTTTATTGACGATCATTTTGATTATCACACCGAAAATGATACGCCTGAAAATTTAGACTTTAATACGTTGACGCATCAAGGAAGTTATTTGATGCCTTTGTTAGACTATTTTTCCAAGCAAGATTTGACACAAATGACATCAGCTGATGATTTAATTTATTTCAATACGCCTTTTGGTTTTCATACGTATCCTTTTAGTTGGATTCTGCCAATGTTACTCTTAATTGTGCTGTTATTTATAGGTGTATTAATTTACGGATTTAAAGAAAAAATGCTTTCTGGCAACGGAATTATGTTCGGGTTTATTCCGTTCTTAGTTGCTTTAATTGTAAGTTGTGCGGCAACTGTTTTAGGTTGGATGTTTATTAATTGGATCTATCCGAATTATGCCGAAATTCAACATGGATTTACATATAATGGCTACACATATATTTTCCTTTTTGCGTTTTTGTCTTTAGGAATTACATTTTATTCATATCATAAATTTGGCAAAAAAATTACACCTGCAAACCTGACAATTGCTCCGCTTTTCTTCTGGATTGTGATTACTGCACTTGCCGCTTTCTATTTAGATGGCGCAAGTTTTATAAGTATTCCAGTATTATTAAGTTTGGTTTCTGTCTTTTTTCTGATCAAACAACAAAAAAAACCTTCCGCATTATTTTTAACCATTTTAGCAATTCCAGCAGTATTTATATTGGTTCCGTTTCTCAAACTATTTCCTGTTGGTTTAGGATTGAAAATTATTGCAGTTGTTGCGTTGTTAATTGTATTATTGATCGGATTGTTAATGCCTGTTTTCGGATTGTATAAACGTAAAAAATGGACCGCGTATTTATTCTTTCTAATGGCGATTGTTACATTTTTTATCGCGCATGCGAAATCAGATTTTTCAGAAACACGCCAAAAACCAAATAGCTTGGTATATGTTTTAGATGCAGATAAAAATACAGCCAATTGGAATACGTATGATGGCATTTTGGACGATTGGACAAAGAATTACATCAAAGACGAATCGATGACAGCGAATGCAAAAGAAATTATGGATAGTAAGTATAAAGGTGGATTTACGTATTCGCAAACTGCGCCTGTTAAGTCAATTCCACTACCACTTTTTGAAACAACAAAAGACACGATTTACAATACTATTCGTCATATAGATGTGACTATTATTCCGCAACGAAATGTGAATAGAATTGAAGTCTTTGGTGATGGAAAACGACTTGAAACTTTACAGATTAACGGAATTATGGTGGAAAAAATACCAAATAAGCGAAGCAAACGTTTGGTTACATATTATGTTTCAGATAACGAACCGTTAGTGCTTTCATTTACTGCAAAACCAACTGAAAGAATAGAATTTATTATTTACGAAGCTTCTTTTGATTTACTAGAAAACCCGTTGTTTTCAGTTCCTGCGCGCGCTAAAAACATGATGCCAAGACCTTTTGTGTTGAATGATGCAGTTTTAGTGAAGAAGACGATTCAGTTTTAGATATTTATTAAGATTAAAGACCGCTTACTTCGATTTCACTCAGTACAAGCCGCTTTTAGAGTTAAGAATCAAGACTTGATACTACTTCAAACGATAAGATTCAGTGTTAGGCACGGAATATAAAAAAAGAGGCTGTCTAAAGTCTAAGTTTCGTCAAACCGAACTTGATTCGGTTTCTCATAATCAATGAAAATTACTGTTATGAGATTCTGAATCAAGTTCAGAATGACGCCTTTTAATCTTTTCAGACAGCCTCTTTGCTATATTATTATAATTTGATACTTACCAAATACGAACTCTATTTTCTGGAGCAATGTACATTTTGTCTCCTTCTTTAACATCAAATGCTTCGTAAAAAGCGTCGATATTTTGTAATGGAACATATGCTCTGTATTGTCCTGGCGAATGCGTATCCGTTTTGATTCTTGTACGCAAAGCTTCTTCTCTCATTTTTGTTCTCCAAACAGTTGCCCAAGAAAGGAAAAAACGTTGTTCTGCTGTGAAACCATCAATTTTATCTGGTCGTCCGTTTTCTTTAATATGACGTTGTAAACCATCATATGCACCTAAAACACCACCTAAATCTCCAATGTTTTCACCTAACGTATATTTACCATTGATGTAAACACTATCTAATACTTCAATAGCACTATATTGAGCTGCTAATGCATCTCCTCTTTTTGTAAATTGTGTTAAATCGTCTTCTGTCCACCAGTTTTTCAAGTTTCCATCAGCGTCAAAACGTGCTCCAGAATCATCAAATGCATGTGAAATTTCGTGTCCAATTACAGCTCCAATTCCACCATAATTTACAGCATCATCAGCTTGATAGTTATAAAAAGGCGGTTGTAAAATTGCTGCTGGAAAAACGATTTCATTGTTTAATGGATTAAAGTATGCGTTCACTGTTTGTGGCGACATTCCCCATTCTGTTTTGTCAACTGGCTCATTGATTTCATCAAGATTTTTTCTGTATCCCCATTTTCCAACAGCTACCATGTTGTCATAATATGAGTTTCCTTCTTTTACTTCTAAGCTAGCGTAATCTTCCCATTTGTCAGGATATCCAATTTTTACCGTAAACTTGTCAAGCTTTTCAACTGCTTTTTCTTTTGTTTCTGGACTCATCCAGTCTAAGTTCATGATTCTTTCTTTGTACGCTTCAATCACATTTGTGATCATTTTTTCTGCTTTTTCTTTTGCTTCTGGCGGAAATTTAGCATCCACATATAATTGTCCAATTGCTTCTCCAACAGTTCCGTTTACAGTTGCCAACGCTCTTTCATCTGCTTTGCGTTGTTCTTTTGCTCCGTTTAATTCTTTTGAATAGAAATCCCAGTTTGCTTTATCTAACTCCGTAGTTAATTGGCTTGCAGAATTGTTTAATGTTGACCAACGCATTAACGTTTTCATATCTTCAACACTTGCTGTCGTTAGAATTTCTTGTAAAGCAGTCATGTAACCTGGTTGCATTACAATAATTGTATCTATTTTTTTCATTTCTAAATCAGCCATTAATTTATTCCAATTAATTGCTGGTGTCATTTCAGAAAGTTCTTGTACAGAGCGTGGATTGTTAAAGTTACGCATATCTCTACTTTCTACTTTATCCAATCTTGGTGATGCTAATTTTGTTTCTAAAGCCAAAATTGTTTCAGCATCTTTTCTAGCTTTTTCTTCGCTATCACCTAAAAATTGTAACATACGTGTAATGTGTGCTACATATTTTTGTCTAATTTCTTGAGATTTTTCATCTTTATCTAAGTAGTAATCTCTTTCTGGCAATCCCAAACTACCAGGAACCACGTATGCCGCGTTCATACTACTATCTGACAAGTTTGCAAATCCTGTTAATCCCATAAAAGGTGCTGAAATTGTTGCTACATTTTTAGCAATAACAGTTTGCATGTCTGCAATATTTTTGATGCTTGCAATTGCGTCTAATGCTGGTTGCAATGGCTTAATGCCTGCTTTGTTTCTTGCCGCAGTATCTAAGATAGAATTGTAAATTAACAACGCTTTCCCTTGATCAGAAGTTGCTTTGTATTTTCCGCTTTTGTTTGCTTCATCAAGAATAGCCAATACATCTTGGTCAGTATCTTTACGCAATACTCCAAATCCTCCCCAAGAAGTTCTGTCTGCAGGAATTTCAGTAGTTTCCATCCATTTACCATTTACATACGTGTAAAAATCATCTTTAGGACTTACTGATGTGTCCATATAATCCAAGTTGATTCCTGGAATGACAGCTACTTCTTTCTTTTCTTCTTTTTTATCTTCACAAGAAAAAAGAAGTGCGCTCGCTGTAAAGCAAAGTGCTAGTTTTAAATTTATCTTCATTTGTTTGATTGTATTTAATTAGTTCTATGCAATTTAGTATAAATATTAACCGTAATGTTACCGTTATTCGGCACATTAACATTTTTTTAAGATATTCTATAGTTGAGATTTTACGATTGAGTCGTTTTCTTTTTTTAGTTTGATAACTTCTGGAACGTTGTCATTTGGAATGGCAATGGAAAGTACATAGTGAGAAATTTTCCATGTATCATCAACTTTTTTGAGCACACCAGAACCTCTACATAATTCCATTTGTGTGTCTAATAGTTCATCAAACCATGCAATATCGCCATATTCCGATATAAATACATTTCGTTCTAACGCCGTAAAACTCCACGCTTTTCCTTTGTCAAAATACGGTTTTGAAAATTCTTTAAATGCAGCGTTTTCCCAGTTTTCAGTAGCATCAGTTCCTATAAAGATAGCATCAGCTGTCATTTTGGAAAAATACGCGTCAAAATCGGCGTCCGCAGCGGCTTTGTGCCAAGCGTCTAAAACTATATTGATTTCCGTTTTGCTTTTTTCTAGACGAAAGTCTTCCACTTTTTGTCGCGATTTTTCTGTGTTACACGATATAAACGCGGTAATGATTGAGAGTACAATTAGTTTTTTCAAAATTTAGTTGTTTTCTGGTTCTATTTGTTTGAATGGCTTTTTAGGAAGTTTCATTTTGGGTTTTTGCTCCTTTTTTTCTTCTATTTTCACCTTAGTGCTATCTTTCTTTTTTAGTGAGTTCCCAAGAATTTCTTCAGGTAGAATATTTAATTCGGAAGTTTGTTCTATTTGATAACAAACTGCATTGAATACTTTGTTCATTTCTGCAATTTCTTTTTCTAAGAAATCATTCGGAACATTATCGTCTGTTGCATCATCTTGTAGTTTTAATGCTTTCGTTTTTAGGACTAATAATCGGCTGCGTATTTGCATAACGTCCAATTCTTTTGGAAATTTTTTAAATCCTAGTGTATCAATATTTGCTGCTAATTGACCCAAATCTTCTGCAATTGCAAAGCGCGTACTAGCATTGATGAGTTTTATGTTTTCGTGTATGGCTGTGAATTCCAACCAATCTTGCACCAATTTTTTCTGTGTTGGTGTTAGTTCTTTTAGTTGTGCTTTTTTCGGAATGGTCAACTTGTTTTTGGCAAAATATTCCTCTTGACTTTGCGTCTCAGCAGAGCGTGTAGCTTCTTGCTCTTTTTTACATGCAAAAAAGGTGATGATAACAAGCAGAGATACGATGATTTTCTTCATTAATTTTTGACTATCGATGTTGTTAGAAAAACGAAAAACAAATATAGTTAGTTTTTTATGTCTGTTTGTTGTTTTAACAAATTTTACCATGCTAAGCCATTGGATTTTATGAATTTATCAAAAATATTGGCTATTAAAGTAGGTTTTTCGTATTCGCTAGCATTAGAATTCTATATATTTGTACACATATTTTATTATTTTTAATGAGTACAAAAGTTTTAATTATTGGTGCCTGCGGGCAGATAGGCACGGAGCTTACAGCCGTTTTGCGAGACACTTATGGCACTGCAAATGTTGTTGCAACTGATATCCGAAAAAGCGAAAGTAACGTATGTAGCGGAGGAACTTTTGAAGTTCTTGACGCAAGAGATAAAGAAGCTATTCGCGCTTGTATTGAGAAACATGAAATTACGGATGTGTATTTGATGGCGGCTATACTTTCTGCTGCCGCTGAGAAAAATCCGGAGTTGGCTTGGGATTTGAATATGAATTCTTTGCTTCACGTGCTGAATCTTGCCAAAGATAAGATCATCAAAAAAATATTTTGGCCAAGCTCTATTGCTGTATTCGGTCAAAATTCTCCCAAGAAAAATACACCACAATATACCATTATGGAACCTTCTACCGTTTACGGAATTAGTAAGTTATCCGGCGAACGTTGGTGTGAATATTACCATAAGAATTTCGGTGTTGATATCCGAAGTATTCGCTATCCTGGTATTATTAGCTGGAAAGCAAATCCTGGCGGCGGAACAACAGATTATGCCGTAGAAATTTTTCATGAAGCAATTAAGAATGGACGTTATACTTGTTTTTTGAGTGAAGATACTTCGCTTCCAATGATGTATATGGATGATGCTGTACGTGCTACACTTGATCTTATGAATGCAGAAGCGTCAAACGTGAAAGTACGCTCTTCATATAATATTGCCGCAACAAGTTTTACACCAAAAGAATTAACCATTGCGATTCAAGAGTTGTTGCCTGATTTTACTATTAGTTATAAACCTGATTTTAGACAACAGATTGCTGATAGTTGGCCAGAAAGCATTGATGATACTGTTGCTAAGAACGATTGGGATTGGTCTTCAAGGACTGACATGAAAGCGATTGTTTCTGAAATGATTATGAATTTGAAGAAGGTTCTAGGTTCTAGGTTCTAGGTTCTAGGTTCTAGGTTCTAGGTTCTAGGTTCTAAAATTAAAAAACTTCAACATTCATTATTTCTTATTCGATATTCGATATTTTTTTAGTTTCAAACAAAATTGAAAAAATCAAGAGGCAGATTGCTTCGCTTACTCGCAATGACAAATTAAAAAACTTCAACATTCTTTATTTCTTATTCGATATTTTGTTTGTTGTTTGTTGTTTGTTGTTTGTTTATTTGAATTTAGCTTGATGTGATATGATCCACTACGAAACTTCAACATTCATTATTTCTTATTCGATATTCGATATTTTTTTAGTTTCAAACAAAATTGAAAAAATCAAGAGGCAGATTGCTTCGCTTACTCGCAATGACAAATTAAAAAACTTCAAAATTCGATATTTCTTATTCGATATTCGATATTGCAAAATTCGCAAAATAGCATCTCGACTGCGCTCGATGTGACATTTTCAAATTCAATTTCAATTTCAGTTTCAGTTTCCATCACGCTGCTTGTTTGTTGCTGCTTTTGAATCGTATATACATGATAATTCCCGTAAGGAAAAAACCGCCTAAAAGATAGTACAGATACGAATTTTGAGTTATATGAATAGGAGTTACATCTCCAGTAATGGTAAGTGCGCTCCAATAGTATGGAGAAGCTTCACTTGTGTTTTTGTTGTTTTTTATGTATGTGAGTTTTGCTTTTTGTAACGCGCTCGATTTTGTATCGCCAGCAGCAATGTTTTTGTAGAATTCTTGTATGATGTCATTGCTCGCTTTTTCGTTGATATCCCATAAGGAAGAAACCACACTTTTTGCGCCTGCATTGAAGAATCCTCTTGCCAAACTCATGACACCTTCGCCTTTTTTGAGTTCGCCATCCGAAGTTTTACAAGCACTTAAAACCACTAATTCTGATTGATTTTTTGTAAAATAAAGTTCATCTAACGTCATTTTTTCGTCATAAAAAGCCATCCAAGGAATTGTGTTATCGATGCCGCCATGTGTAGATAAATGGATTATTTTGTAGTTTCCGTAGGCTTCCGTAAATCGTTGTTTTGTCGCTTTTTCATATTGAAAATGCATTGCATTAAATATGTCGGTGAGTTTGTCCAATTCTTCTTCGCTTGTTGCCAACGCGTTAAATTGATCATTTTTGAATTTGGTCGGCGCAATTGCAATGAACGTTTTGGAAATTGGCGAATTGTTTTGTTGTGATTGTGCCGCCGAAGAAAGTGAATAGTTGTAATGAATTTCTGTGTTTTGAATTAAGTATTCGTTTTCTGACGTTAGCAAAGCTTCAAACGGAATGTATTGCAATATTCCGTCAGCGATAATCGTGATGCGTTTTTCGGCGAGTTCTATTTCTGAATTGCCAAATGGTATGAGTTGCTGATAGAGTTTTTTTGCAACTTCTTGATACGTATTTTTGTCTTCTGTATTTACAAATGGTTTGGAAACTGCTTCTTTGTATTGCGTAACCGTTTTTGTTAGAGTTTTCGTGGTTGGTAATTCTTTTAGTTGAATTTTTTCGGAAGAAATAAGCGCGACAAACCCTTTTTCTTTTCCAACAATGTATTGCAATACCAATTCGTCTTTTTGCAATGTGGATTGTACATTTTGCAACGTAACAATTTTTATGTTTTTTTTGTAATTGTAGTATTTTGGGAATTCCGTTTCAAGTGAATCTATGAACGCTGTGTATTCTTTTTTGTATTTGAAAACACTGTTTTTTAGTGAATCTATCGTTTGAGTTTTTGTACTTGCTTGAATTTCGGCTTCAAGTGTTTTTATTTCTTTAATAAGGTTTTGTTCGCGTTCTAAGGTATTTTCAGGAAGTTTGGACAAACGTTTTGCGGTTGCATTTGTCATGTTTTCGAGCAATAACATGGCTTTGTTTTTTTCCATGAAGAAGAATGCTTTTTCGGGTTGTTGCAAACGGTAACAAACCTCAACTGCTTTTGGATAGAATGTTGCTCCTTTTTTTCGCCAGAATAGTTTCGATAAATCTTCTCTGCTTTCTACATAAATGATGTCAATTAATTGATCGGCTAGTGTAAAGGTTTCGAGTGCATTTTGGAGATATTCAGGGTTTTGTTCTGCGTCGTAATAGGCAACCCAACCGTTGGCTTTGTCAATTAAATATCCTAAGACATCTAGCTTATTTGGAGAGAATTCAATGTCTTCCAGTGTTGGTAATTTTTGATACTCAATTTCTTTAGATTGCAATGCTTGTACAATTGCTTTTTGATAATGGACGAGTGCTTTTTTGTGGTTGTTTTCTTTTTGATAGATGTCTGCTAGATTGTTGGAAATCATTGATGCAAGAAAAGAAAAATCTATTGTAATTTCTTTTGCTTGAAATAGATATTTTTTTGCTTCATCAAACTGTTTATTATTTTTATAAACTCCGCCTAAATTAACATAACTTTTAATAATATTTATAGTATCGTTTTCTTGTAAACTTATTTCTAGGCTCTTTTTATAATTAGAAATAGCTTTTTGAAAATCATTATTAGTTTTATCATTAAATACTCCCAAGTTTAAATATAAAGCGAATGAATTTTTATAACTTATCTCATTCGTTTCTTGAAATTCCTTTAATTCGATTTCTATTTTTAATATTTGCTTTGAATAGCTTAAGTCATTTAAATCGACTAAAGTTTCTAATTTACAAATATACGTTCGCACTAATTCTTTATTATTTTTAAAAGATTTTGATAGATAAATAGCTTCATCATAATTAGCAATTGCTTTTTGAAAATCTCCTAGACCACTGTAACTATTTCCAAGTGATCGATAAACTCTGTCGTTAGATTTATCAACTTCTGGATATCTTTCTAAGTAATTGTCTCCCGCTTTTAAGGCTTTGTAAAACTGTTGATCTCTAGATAAAAAAACAATTCTATTTCTGCGGTTTTTTTTGAATATTTCCAAACTTGAATCATTCAAATTCAAAGCTAAATGCTCGATTTTATCAGCATAAGAAATTATTTTTTTAAGTTGAGACAAACCTTCTGCTTTTATAAACCCACTATAAATTTGCACAAGTTTCATCGTATCAATCTTTATATTTTTTATAAGTAATAGACTATCGACAAGGCTTTCTTCTTCAGATAGTGTTAGCTCTTCTTTTTCAATTTGTTGATTATAATATTTACATAGCTCTATCTCTTGTGCTTGAAGCACAAATACTGATAATAGAAAAAAAATGAGTAGGGAAAATTTATGAATTCTTTTAAATGAAGTAATCATTAAGACTAAGGTGTTAATATGCAATAATTAGTAATTTGTAAAATATTTAGTAACTTTCGTACGTTGTTAATATACAAAACTTTACAGTATGAAAAATCAAAAAAATGTTTCTCAATTAGAAAATTACAAAATTCCAGCTTCATTAACCACTAAGATTAATGGTGGTGAAAGAAAAGGAACTGCAAAGGCCGATGAAGAAATTGAGTAACTAAATTAATGTATTTCCGTTTTTTGTCATATAATTATTCGCCACACTGAACTTGATTTAGGATCACATCGTTTATATTCATGATTTTTTAATCATGTGTGATTCTGAATCAATACTGAATCTAGTTCAGCACGTGGTTCAGAATGACGTACTTTACGCCTTTATGACACTTGACGGACACACAACTAAATTATAACACAAAAATTAAACAGTATGAAAAATCAACAAAACATTTCTCAATTAGAAAATCACAAAATTTCTGCTTCTTTAGTCACTAAAATTAATGGTGGTGAGAAAAAAGCAATTATAAAAGGTGATGAAGAAATTGAGTAAAGATTGAGAAGTCTCTCTAAAAGTCTGAGTTTCGTCAAACCGAACTTGATTCGGTTTTTCATAATCATTGAGATTCAACGTAATGAGATTCTGAATCAAGTTCAGAATGACGTTTTTTAAAGCTTTTCAGACAGTCTCTAATTCAACTTACACTATTGTGTGCGTCTTTCAGACTTCTCAATAGTGAGATAGTGCTATTTTAAATTCAGATCCCGTAATGCAACGGGATTAATTCAACTTACACTATTGTGCGCGTCTTTCAGACTTCTCAAAATTGAGATAGTGTCATTCTGAACTTAAGATCCCGTTATCCAACGGGATTAATTCAACTTACAATGTTGAGCGCGTCTTTCAGACTTCTCAAAATTGAGATAGTACCATTTTAAATTGAGATCCCGTTATGCAACGGGATTAATTCAACTTACAATGTTGAGCGCGTCTTTCAGACTTCTCAAAATTGAGTTTCATTAATAAAAGAGGAGTTTTGCAACTCCCCTTTTGAATAGTCTAAATGCAAGATTACCTAAACCTAATTTAAACTATATATTGTACTAATCTGGTATGTGGCTAGAATATTGTATTTCAGAAAGATTTGCATTGTACACACTATTTTCTAAAACTTTTGCTCTTAAAGCGATTCCTGTCATTCCATTTAAGTGAAGCGTTCCGCTATATCCTGAAGTTAGTGCAGCTGAGTATGAGGTTCCGTCTACATAAAATGTTTCATTGTTATAGATAAAAGGTATTTGCTCGCTTGGTGCCGCAATATCTACTGACATGGTTCCTCTGTTGGAAAAACTTGCCAAGCCTGAATTGCTATTGGATGATGAACCATTAGGATTTAGTACTACAGCATCATAGTAAGAGCTAGGTGTATTTGATGGTGTTCCGCCACTTCCCAAACCTGCAATTGCCAAAATATTATCTACTTCATACGATGATGGATAATGTGTAGTCATATCATTATTGGTACCTTTGTTTCCTGCTGAGGTTACAACTAAGATTCGATCTTCAACATCGATAATGAACTTTTCAAGCAACTCACGTTCATGGTGATACCAACCAAAACTCATATTTATAATATCTACATCGGGTTTGTTTGCTGCAAACTGAAATCCGCATAAGGCGTCAAAATACCGAATGTTTCCTGTTTCGCTCGCTACTTTTACAGGCAGAATTTGATAATTTACGTTTGCTGCTTCAAATTTAGAAGCAATTAATTGTGTAACAATCGTTCCGTGTCTTCCTTGGTGATTGTCATACGGGTTGTTGTTTTCGTCTACAAAATTCCAACCAAACAATTCAGTATAGCCATTATCATTGCAACCATTTTGATCGCTATTGTATAAAAATGGCGTGGTAAAACCTTCATAATCATACATGATGCCTGTATCTAATACGGCAACGGTTACGCCTTGATTTGATGCTACTCGTTTTGCAATTCCGTCACTTGGGCTTCCAATACCCGCAAAATCAACAAACATAGTTTCGCTTATTTTAATATTCGGATTGAATTCTGCACCTTCTATTTCTTCATCTGATTTAGCTGTTGCTCGTTTGTCTTCCAAACCACCGCCGCCAGCTTCTCTTTTGCTAAAAACCCAAAGTTCAAGGTTTGGGTCTGCACATTCACATTTTTTAAATTCTTCAATGTTGTATTCTGCTCTTTTTAGTATTTTTTCGGCTTCTGTGGTTCCGTCAGGATATAGAATAACGAGTTCGTTACCTACCTCAGCATTTGAAGCACTTCCGTCTCCTTTTTGTGTTATTTCTGATTCTTTTACAGTTTCAGTTCCTTCAGTGTTGATAGTTTCTTTTTGACAACTTATGAATGTCATCAGTAGCAATGCGCAACAGTTTACGAATACTTTTTTCATAATTTTTTATGTTTAAATTAATACTTCAATTTGTAATAATGGTTTAGGTATAATAAAATTCCAGCCAACCGGAGTTGACTGGAATTCTCTTGCATTATTATGTTTATTCTATAATAACTTTCTTAGTAATGGTTTCTGTATCCGTAGTAATAACAAAGAAGTACATTCCTTGATTTAATACCGATTTGCCATTCCAAGATATCTTAATTGATTGATTCTCTATACGATTTTCATTGAAAGTTTTGATCAGCGTTCCATCAAAACGATACACTTTTAAGGTGAAAGGCGTTTTGTCGTTTCCTGAAATTTCAATGTTCATATTACCGTCATTTGGATTTGGCGTAATTTTCGCTACTGTTTTTACGCTACTTGTTCCTGGCTCATGTGGTTTTGTATCACAACTTCCACATGCTAAAGCAGACCAAACAATTTCATCTTTACATTTAACTCCAACTCTCCAGCTAAAGCATCCTGATTGATTGATGTATGGTAATTGGAATGAAGTTCCAGTAACATCCCAACGTTGACTTGTTGGATTAGCACCACCTCTACAACATGCAGGATCGTCCCAGTTTACTTCAACAATATAACTTGTGTTTGCATCTCCTGTCCATGTTAAATTTGCTCTTCTACAATCGTAATGTAAATTGGTTGGAACTTTACATGGATCTGGGTCTTTAATACAGTCTATTTTTACCGTTTCAGAAATAGATACCGTTGTTTCACATCCTTCAGTGTCTACAACAGTCCATCTCATTGTAATATCATAGTCTCCATTTGCTGTAAATGTATGATAGATACCATTCCCAGTTGAAGTGATTGGTGTTCCATTGTTAATTGTAAAAGAATATTCTTCACTAGCAATTTGATCACTAGAACAGTTTACAATTGAACTTGCTGATATTGAGTATAAGCATTCATTTACTTCGAACACGGTTAAGTCTCCAAGAGTTAATTCATCACATAAACATTCTTCTTCACATTCATAGAAGAAACAATCTTGATACACACATTCTTTACCATATTCTATTTTAGTGGCGGTGAAGCAAGCTGGCCCATCTTCCATTGGCAAATCAAATAAGGCATTTGTTACCATAGATCCATTATTCCAACTAAATGTGTCATAATCATCTATATCTATTTCGTCTCCGTTTGCATCTACCAATTGTATGAATACGTATCCTAATTCACAAGGATCACATTCATCTCCACTACTGTTAGCACGAGCTTCCTTGTAGGTTCTTAGTCTGTCTAATTCATTTTGAATTTGAGCTTGTTGTGCTTGCGATGAATTTTGCGCTTCACTTTCTACAGATGCAGATTGACTTGCCGAAGCAGCTTCCATAGCTTTTTCAAGCGCTGTTTGGTATGATTGAAGTTGACCATCCGAAGGACATTCTAATACTCTAATAAAAATATCTTCATCACAGCAGTCTTCATAGTATGTTATAATATACTCACATCCATTTGGATAGGTAATCGTTGCTTGCCAATTTTCTTCTGCAGACGCATAAATCCAATCTTGAATATCGTTTTCATCTGCTGGAGTATCCAAATTATCCCAAACAATCGTAATTCCGTTTCCATTTGTTATGGTACTTCCGTCACTACTTAATACATGAATTGGCCATTGATCTGCTGTACAAACTACTTCTGGGCAAGCTGGATGTTGCCAGTAAGGAATAATATATGGTTCGTCATTACAACAGTTTGGCACTGTAATAAATGTGTCAATTAAACAATCTGTATAGTCTGTAAGACTAACCCATAATGTCCAATCTCCGTCACTTACGTCAAAAGGTCCTAACTCTAAATCAACAACATCTCCAGTACCATTGTGAATTACAGTTTCTAAACCGTTACTTTCTAGTTTTTTCTTAACCATCCATGGAAGTCCATTGGTTCCACTCACAGTTATAGTAACATTATAGAAATCATCTGAATAATCGGATGGTGTTCCGTTATCATTACATTCACCTACTACAACAGTTGCTTCAAGATCACAAGGAGGAGAACATGGTTTTGGTGCTTCAACAGTAACAGTTGTTGAACAACTAGGATCTCCGTCATCAGCGACAAGGAAAGTAAATGCTCCTGGGAAGTCTGAAATATTACCCATATCAATAAGAGTTGCATTTCCATAACCTCCTGAATCTGCATTTGGTGTTGTAGCATTCCAAGTAGTTCCAGCAGAATTGGTTACTGTAAGCTCAATAGACCAAGTATCATCACTAGGATCTGTGCTTCCTTGATCATAACAAACAATATTTGCTACGGTGGCAGCAATATCACAACAGTCAGGATTATTAAAGATATAATCATTGTCTTGCCCTGGTATGGTATGTACATCATCTGCTGTTTGCGTACCGCCTCCAATAGTAAATTCTGCATTTACTTGGAAATCATAACCGCCAGTTTGTGTATCAAAATCAGCAGCATCAACACTGAAACAGATTGTATTTCCTGTAATTACTCCATTTGTTAATGTTTCTACTACTGCTCCATTTTGCAAAATTTCTAAAGAAGTATCATTAGCAGAAAGTGTTCCTGTTTGTCCATTCAATTGTGGTAAGATAAAATCCGCACATACATCAAAAGGAAGTGTAACTTCACATGGATCTAAATCGTTTAATTGGATACTTCCTTGGAAGTTATCGCCTGGCTGACATGCTTCTACACAAATATCATCTACGTACGCATATCCAAAATGTGCTCCAAAACCACAATCAGCAACAATAAATTCTAAGTTTATAACATCTCCTGCATTCCCTGATATTTCTAGTTCTGCACATGTCCAGTTTTGCCATAAAATATCAACTTGATTTGTAGCACAAGGATATGGGTTTGGAGTAAAGCGAGTGAAAAAAGGATTTCCTGCTGGATTAGATATTACACATAATCTGTCTAACTCAGCATTGTTCCCGTCTAAAGCTCTTGCTACAAAGATTGGGTTTCTATTAGTATGATTTGGAAACTCTGCTACTAAAGCATAATAAAAACGTACCGTTTGAATTCCATCTTCTGTTAGCGTAATTGGCTTTATCAATCTGTTAATTCCTCTATTTGGGCTACAGCTTCCAGTTGATGGAAGTGGTCGCGCACTATTGATTCGCACAGCTCTTGAGTTATTTGGATCTGGACTATTTGGGTTGATCATACTCAACGTTCCGCCTCCTGTAGCTACAATTGGGTCATTCCCAGAGCTAACAAGTGTAAAGTTATCATTATTTGTAGTACTATTCAAAGTTGTTGGTGTCCATGAAAATCCTCCAAAGCCACTTGTTGGCAAAGCGCTACATTCCCCGTTTGGCGAACCATTATATCCACCTTGTGAACCGATGGCTGACTGACCTTCATAGTTGTCAAAATTCCCATCTTCAAAACCTCCATTATCACATATTGGAGCCATTTCTGCCTGATAAGGCGTCCAAGCTTCTGGATGGTTTTTAAAATACTCAACACGTAAATAATTTTTCTTAAAATTATCTACATATTCTTTTTCTTCTTCAGGAGATAAATCATTAAATGAAAATCCATGCTCTCCAAGTTCAAATGAATTTTTAAATGTTGTTAGTTGTTCCTGAGGAACATTTTGCATGTTTTTCTTTGTAAACTCTTGAACTTGTTGCTCAACTTTTTCAATACGCTGCTGTTGCAATGATTGTTGTTGCGCAAAAATCCCTGTAAAGGAACTTGCCAAGAATAAACAAAACATACTTAGAATAATTTTTTTCATAATTAAAATGTTTGGTTTTGGTTATAGGCTTTTCGGATTCTGCCTATGAAATGAATGATTTCATAAGATAGTTAGGTAGAAGATGTTTTGTTACCCGATTTATTTCATTAAATTTAGAACTGCTTTTGCAAACCCTATTTTTTTATGTCAAATGATGCTTATTTTATTGAAGGACTTCGCACAGGAAGAGAAACTGTTTTACAAGAAATTTATGATCAATTTTTTTCAAAGGTCAGAACCTTTGTTATTCAAAATAAAGGCAATACTACCGATGCCGAAGATGTTTTTCACAATGCGTTGATTCAATTGTATATTCGACTCAAAAACAGACAACTTACTATCAATTCGTCTTTTGAAGCGTACCTTTTTACAACTTGCAAAAATCTTTGGCGAAGAGAATTAAATAAAAAACGGGTAACAAAAACCCTTGTTGTTGAACTTGAAGATAAAGAAACAGAAAATGCTTTTGCATTGCTTGAACAAGAACAGTGGGAATTGTACATTCAAAAATTTCAGTTACTGTCTGAGAATTGTAGAAAAGTATTGACATTATTGTTTAATGGTACTTCGTATGATGAAATTGTAGAAACTTTTTCATATTCGTCCAAAGTAGTCGCGAGACAACGTGTTTTTAAATGCAAAGCCAAACTAACCAAACTAATTAAGGAAGATGCTAAGTTTTCTAAAATAAAGAAATTATGAATTTTGATGACCAAACATATGAGCAAGTTGCCTCATATTTGAACAACGAGATGGATAAAGCCGAAAAAACCGCATTTGAAGCTTTACTTAAAAATGACACAGAACTCGCTTCATTTGTAGAAACGTTTTCTACACTAGATAGTGTGTATAACGAAGACACATGGACTATAAAAAGTAATGCTTCTATTGAAGATGTAAAAGCACTTGCCAACGAGTTTAGAGGCGATGATGTTGTTGATTTGTCTAAAAAGATCCGCGCCATTCAACAGCATACTACTCAAGAAACTTCCACAAAAAACAGAAAATCCTATTTCTATTATATTTCTTCTGCTGTTGCAATAGCGGCTGTATGTTCGTTGTTTTATTTCTCGTTTACGCAATCAATTACAGCAAATGACGCTTTTGAGCAATACCACGATTGGAATACATTACCATCTTTTCAAACAAAAAGTGCGGCTGAGAATAATCTAGCGAAAGCGAGCAAATTATTTCAAGAAAAGAAATACCAAGAAGCCTTAACTATTTTCACAGAGTACGAAAAAGAAAACAACACATACAATCCACAAATACAACTCTATATTGGTGTTTCGCAACTGGAACTTGAAAATTATCAGGAAGCTATTCAAACTTTTAACACGCTAAAAAATAGCAATACAATTGATGCGCACAAAGCATATTGGTATACCGCATTAACATATTTGAAACAAAACGATGCTGAAAATGCAAAGAAAGTTTTAAATTCCTTAGTTCAAATTTCAGGTAATTACAATTACGAAAAAGCAAAAAAACTACTCAAAAAGTTAAAATAACACAAGTTTCTTCCTCATTTTTATAAATTTCGATAACTTATTCCACTTTTTATTGGTTATACTGCATCATACGCTTGTAAGAAAATAAAAAAAGCCTTTAATTTGAGGTAGACCAAAACTTGAATTACTAGAAAATTATGAATAAAGAGCTCTTAGAAGAAAAGTTAAAAGAAATTGACCTAATTATTAAATCGAAATATAAAGAAGAATCTCAAATAGGAGTTTTGGCTGGATTGGCTGGTGTCTCATTGTTTGAGTTTTACTATTCAAAGTATCTTGATATTGACGATCATGCCGATATTGGTGTGGAAATGCTAACCGATTGTATTGACAAAATCAATGAAGGATACAGTTATCCAACGTTTTGTACAGGTATTGCCGGTGCAGGTTGGGTTTTAGATCATTTGGAGCAAGAAGAATTTATGGATGCTGATAATGACGATTTACTTCCAGAATTAGATCAATACATACACACATTCATGGTAACCGACATGAAAAACGGAAATTACGATTTCCTTCATGGTGCTATTGGATATGCTTTTTACTTCCTTAATCGGTACCGAAATACAAAATCAGACGAATTAAAAGATAAATATAAAACCATCTTAAACGAATTTATAGACTTGTTAGAAGACATGTCTGAAGATGCCGGCGACGGGAAAACAAAATGGATTTCTGAATTGAGCATCGAAACCAAAGAGAAAGGCTATAACTTAAGTCTATCTCACGGAATGTCGAGCATTGTAGGGATCTTAACAAAACTTCACGTATACGATGATTTCAAAGCGAAATCGGAACCAATGTTAAAAGGTGCTATCAATTATATCATGAGTCATAAAACTGACGATATGGAAGCTTTTTCTATCTTCCCAAGTTGGATTACCGATAACAAAGAAGACGAAAACGGGCAAAGTCGTTTGGCTTGGTGTTATGGCGATCTTGGTGTTGCTATGCGCTTTTGGTTTGCTTCAAAAACATTAAACGATAAAGCATTAGGAGATACAGCTCTTGCAGTATTAAAACATTCTGCTGCAAGAATTAAGCAAGAAGACAGTTTAGTAAGAGATGCTGGTCTTTGTCACGGTTCGTACGGAAATGCGCAAATGTTTTTAAGAATGTACAAAGAAACTGGCGACAAAGAATTTAAAGATGCTTTTGAATTTTGGATTCAAGACGGAATTGACCGAGGAACTCACAAAGAAGGATATGCTGGCTATATGCAATGGAAAGGTGTTGACAAAAGTTGGGCACCAGAAACATCATTGCTAGAAGGAATTGCTGGAATTGGATTAAGTATTCTTGACTATTTAGCAGATTACGATACAAATTGGGATGAATGTTTAATGATAAGCTAACAACAAACAGATGAGTAAAAATCCATATAAGAATTTTTCAAAATATATATTACGAACACCACTTTTCTCATTCACTTCCTATCAAAAATTGACTTCTAAACAAGAAATCTCTGAGGAAGATTTTAGAACCGTTTGTACAAATCCTATTGTGAGAGAAGCACTATTTTTAGCTTCGCCTTCATTATTTGAAGAAATAGATCGATGGCTCGCCGGTGAAATGGACGACGCTAAGAAAGAACAAAAATTACGCTATTCTATTTTAAAATATATTTCTAGAATGTCTTCTAGATGTACGCCGTTTGGACTATTTGCTGGATGTTCGGTAGGTGAATTTGGTGAAGAAACAGAAATTCAACTCAAAGGTTCCGATCAAAATAAGCGTCACACGCGATTAGATATGAACTATTTAGTAGCGCTTTCGCAAGATTTGGTTACCAATAAAAAAATTAGAGAACAATTGCTCTTCTTTCCAAACTCTAGTATTTACAAAGCCGGACCGCAATTACGCTACATAGAATACAAATATTTCAACAGTAGAAGACATCACCATATTGTTGCGGTTGATGATACAGAATATTTAGCAATTGTATTGGAAAAAGCTTCTCATGGCGCATCTTTATCACAGCTTGCATCTTTATTGGTTGATGATGAAATTACGATGGAAGAAGCTACAGAATTCATTGAAGAATTGGTGTCTAGCCAATTACTCATCAGTGAACTTGAACCTTCGGTTTCTGGCCCTGAATTCTTAGATCAAATATGTAATGTATTGGAACGTTTGCAAGGTGTTGAAAGTATATTGGCGGCATTAAAAGAAGCTGACAAAAAAATAAACAAAATTGACCAATCTATCGGAAACAATCCGAAAGTATACTTAGAGTTGAGTGAGTTTTTACAGGAATTAGACACTGATTTCGAACTGAAATTTATGTTCCAAACCGATATGGTGTTACAAAACACGAAAAACACATTAAGTACTACGGTTATTGATGACATCCAAAAAGGATATGCATTACTAAACAGACTCACATTTCCACAAACGACGACAACACTCACAAAATTTAAAGATGCGTTTCACGAACGATTTGAAGAACGTGAAGTGCCACTTTCTACGGCGTTAGATGTTGAAATCGGAATTGGTTACAAACAAGATCAAGGTGCTGGAGATGTAAATCCGTTAGTGGATAATATTATGATTCCTGGAAGACAATCCAAACATCCAATAATGGAAGTACGTTGGTCATCGATTAATTCATACTTTCAAGATAAACTAATAGAAGCCTTCAAAAATGATGATTATATTATCAAAATTGACGCTGCCGATTTTAAGGATTATGACCTCAACTGGGACGATCTTCCAGATACGATGTCGTGTATGATTGAAATTTTAGAAGATAAAAATGGTGAACAAAAAATTAAGTTTAGCGGCGGTGGCGGATCTAGTGCAGCAAACTTATTAGGACGTTTCTGCCACGGTGATCCAGAACTTTTTAAGTATACACAAGAAATGGTAGACATGGAAGCGGAGATGAACAAAGATAAAATCTTAGCAGAAATTGTGCATCTTCCAGAATCGAGAGTTGGTAACATTCTAATGCGTCCAGATTTACGTAAATATGAAATTCCATACTTAGCAAAATCTATCAAAGACGAAGAAGATCAATTACCAATTGACGATTTGATGGTTTCTGTAAAAAATCATAGCAAAGTATTATTACGTTCTAAAAAATATAACAAAGAAGTTGTGCCACATTTAACCAATGCGCACAATTATTCTTCCAATTCATTGCCAATTTATCACTTTCTATCCGATATGCAAACGCAAGGAATTAGAAGTGGCGTTGGATTTGGATTAGGTCCTTTTGCAAACGAATATCCTTTCTTGCCACGTGTAGAATTTAACAATTTAATCTTGCACGATGCTGCTTGGAATTTAAAGAAAAGCCACATTGAACCGTTGCTAAAAGCAAAAAAGGATAACGAAAAACTTTCTGCCGAAATAAAAACATTACGCGACAGCTTAAAAATTCCGCAATATGTAATGCTGGCTGATGGAGATAATGAATTGCTTGTTAACTTTGGCAACCTCACTTCCGTTCGTATGTTATTAGATACAGTAAGCAAACGAGGTTCATTCAAACTTACCGAATTTCTATTTAGTGAATCGGGTGTTGTAAAAGAAGGAAATGAATATTACACAAATCAAGTAATAGTTTCATTTTATAACGAAGAAAAATTAACTCAAAGCAAGCAGCCCAATGAATAACGAAATACAGAGAAATTTTATTTTAGGAGACAGTTGGCTGTATTATAAAATATATACAGGACCAAAAACCTGTGATGCTGTGCTAACGGAGATTATAAAACCAATAGCAGAACAGCTTATAGAAGACGGCATTATTGACAAATGGTTTTTTATTCGATACGCCGATCCAAAACATCATATAAGAGTTCGTTTTCACTATGCAAAACCTGAAAACGTTGGACACATTATCAACGGATTGTATCCGAAGTTTAAAGAATTTATCGATCAAGATTTAATTTATAAAATTCAAATTGATACCTACCAACGAGAAATAGAACGTTATGGATCTAACACTATGGAATTGGGTGAAGATTTATTCTATCACGACAGTAAAATGATGGTCGATTTTATTGATATGGTTGAAGGTGATGAAGGCGAAGAATTGCGTTGGTTATTTTCAATTCGTGCAATGGATTCACATTTAACAAGTTACGGCTATACTGATGATGAGAAACTAGAACTCATGGATCGTTTAAAAACTGGATTCGGGAACGAATTTGGAATGTCGAGACCACTAAAAAAGCAATTGGACGACAAGTTTAGAGCCGAACGCAAGAAGATTGAAGAATTTATGGTGTTTACCGCAGAAGAAAACCCTGATTATGAACCAATTTTAGACGTTTTAACAGCGAAAGAAGAAGGAATTGTGGAAACGGTTGCTGGCATTTTAAAACACAATGAAGATGGAACATTGCTCATGCCGCTCAACGACCTTATGGGAAGTTACATGCACATGTTAATGAATCGATTATTTAAGTCAAAAAACCGAATTCACGAAATGGTTTGTTACGATTTCTTGTACAGATATTACAAATCAATGATTGCGCGTAAAAAGCATATGAATAAAGCAAAGAAGTAATATTCTTAAAAACTACACAAGTTAAAGGTCTGGCAGCAATGTTTAGACCTTTTTTTTAGATACTGAAATTTTCACTTTTTTATTGTAACTTTATGATATAGTATACATTCCCTCGTTTTCAGAACTGCATTGTTGTTTTATAAACCTAAAAACTTTTAATTATGAAAAACAACATTCAAAATTAACCTTATCAAAAAAAGTGATTTCTAGCTTTACCACACAAAACATTGTTGGTGCTGGGCCTACAAACTCAGATTGTACTTCTTATTGTAGAGCATGCGGTCCAGCTCCAAGCGGAAGACCTTGGTGTAACGATAAGTAATACCAAATAATGTTTAAAATGATTGGTAAAAAATTGAATTATGTTTTCTTTATGTGAGGTAGAAAACTTAAGTATAGCATCAGTTACGGTTCTGTTTTGTGTCAAAATAGAAAGGAAATAGAGACGATTTTAAACTGCCATTTTAAGTGATAATTGGTATAAGTTGCAATAATCTCATTATGGTTAGTTATAGCCGTAATGAGATTGTTTATTGTAGGTATTTTTTTTCTACACATAAAACCGTTATACTTGTATAGATTGATCGACACCAATATCCAAACCATGCATACAAAAAAACCATTTTTCACAGCGTTTCATAGTATAATTAGCGTGGTTCTTCTTTTATATTCGCTTTCGCTGAATGCACAAATTGATTCTTTACAAGGAAAATCGTATGAGGAATTGGAACAATTATACAAAGTAGAACGCCATAACAATCCGACACTTGCTAAAGTATATGCAGAAGCCATATATCAACGATCAAAAAAGATAAAAGACGAAAAAAAAATTGCACAATCATTATATAAAAAAGCCATGATTTCCTATAAATTAGGCATATATGACAGCGCTATTTATTATACAGATGCTTCGTTAACTATAGGAAAACAACTTTCTAATGATTCTTTAATTTTACAAAATTATTCTTTAAAAGGAAATATTGCCTCTACTGGCGGCGATTATAAAACAGCTTTAGACACTTATTTATTGGCTAAAAAAGTAGCGGACAAAATGGGGAATTTGAATGATGTTTTACAGATTTCACATAACATTGGTTTTATAAAAAAACAAACCAAAGATTTGGTAGAAGCGGCAGCGATTTTCAAAGAAAATTTAAGCATCATTCGAAAAAATAATTTGAAAAATCTTTCTCGATTAGAAGTAGCAAGTTTGGCATTTTTGTCAGATACGTATCTTAGAATGAAAGATTACAATTCGGCAGAAACCTATACGGAAGAAGGTTTAGAAATAGCAAAAAAAAGTGAGTACAATGATTTATATCTTTACTTAAACGCCAATAAAATCATTATACAATTTCAACAACAGCAGTATACGAAAAGTATTGCTTCTTCAAAATCTACCATTAAGTCTATTACTGATTTTGGCAACGACCAATCACTTACAACACCTTATTTATATATCGGAAAAAGTTATTTAAAACTAAAACAGTACGACAGTGCCATTGTATATTTTAAAAAATTTGAAGATATTATTAACAGCACAGAAGTGGAAACACCTGAAATAGAGGAAGTATATGAGTTTCTTGCTATTTGCTATGCCAATATTGGAGAACAACAAAAAAGCATATTATACTTGAATAAATACGCTGCGTTAGATAAACAGAATGACAGCATTAATATGAGTATTAACAATAATATCCATGAAAAATATGATATTGTTCCACTGCAAGAGGAAATTGATTCTTTAGATACCAAAAATCAGAAACAACGAAAAAGAGCAACTTATTTATATATAATTTCAGCAGTATTGCTAGTTTCATTAATTGGATTTTTTAGTTGGTTTAAACGAAAACAACATCAAAACAAAATACGTTTTCAGCAATTATTGGTAACTATTGAAAAGCTTGAACAACCAAAAGAAAAAATAACTCCCGAAGTCAGTAGTAAAGAAACTTCCAATCCTGTAACAGATGAAAATGCATTGCAAATTTTAAAAGCATTAACCATTTTTGAAGAGAAAGAATTGTATTTACGACAAGATTGTACGTTAGGTTATGTAGCAAAAAAAGCAAAGACAAATACGACGTATTTATCAAATGTAATTAATACTTATAAAGAAAAACCATTCAAATCATACCTTTCTGAGTTACGAATTAATGCGGCATTAGTTAAACTTAAAAATGACGAAAAATTACGTTCATATACCATTAAAGCTATTGCGGAAGAATTTGGTTTTAAGCGCTCAGAAACCTTCTCCAGAGCCTTTAAAGCACAAACAAATGTGTATCCTTCCTACTACATCAAAAGCCTTCAAAATCAGAATGATAACTAGTGACGTTTTATAAAGCGTCACTATAAAAAATTGATTATCTCATAAAAAATTTCCATATTTAAATGTTAACCTAAACAACTAAAGTATTATGAAAACTTTAAAACTTAAAAAAGTAAAGATTTCTAAAATTGGAAATCCCCACATATTATTTGGAGGTGCATACGAAGCGCACAACGCACAAAACGCACATAATCCATATGACGACGATATGTATGTATCACATCCTGATAATTGTGGAGATACAAGACTAGATGGCGATTGTATCCCACAGACAAATGGCAATACAGCAACACTTGGAAATGCAACTGATATAGTAGGCGTAAGAAATGTGGATGTAGGTATACGAAATTAAATTGAAATCATAGAATTAATAAAACAACCAAACCAATACAAAAAGCCTCGAAGTAAATTTCGAGGCTTTTATCATGAAAAAAAAAGATATCAACTTAATTATTTTACCCGTTGTGCATTTTAAATTCAAAAGTATAATGAAGCGTCTGTTCGAGTGATTTTGAGGTACGAAAAATCGTATCGAGAACCTGTTCAATGTAAAAAATTCTATTCTCGATACAAATTTTACTCATTTTCAATCGTAAAATTCACAACGGATTTATTTTATTATTTTCTACTAAATACTTCTCGCAATTGATAGAAGATTCGTTGCATAACGGTTAATTCTTCTACGACAATTTCTGCCGTTCCTTCCATTTCTTGTTTAAAGTCAATAGCCTTTTCAAAGGAACTTTCCAACGAATTCACTTTTAAATACGCAACATACATTGCTAGTCCGCCTTGCGTGCTCATCTGTGGAACTCCTGAAATGTTTATGATTTCTCCCGACAAACTTCCCCATTCTTGGTACGGATAACTGTCTAATTTTATAAGAACGCTTTGTCCAACTTTAATTTTTCCTGAATTTTGAACTGGAAATGAAACTCTTCCTATAATTCCTTCTATTTCATCAGGAATTACCGTGAATAAATCTTGTCCAACAGTTACATTTTGGTATTGTGACCAAATATCAAAAACGGTAACCTCTCCTTTTATAGGCGATTTTAATACAAATTGTTGTTCCCATTGTAAGATTTGATTATCTAAATCTTGCTTAGCTTGTTCTAAATTTTGATCGGTAGATATTTCCGAACTTTTATCTCCAACAGATGCTTGGCGCAAACTATTTTGTAAAGAAAGTAACGAATTTTGATCATTTTCTATACTAGATAATAAGCCTTCGTACGCACGTTGTGAACCTAAATATAAATTTTCTTGATCTTTGTATTCGCGCTCAGAAACACTTTTGTTTGCAAACAATCGCTTGAACTTTTCATACCTTATTTTAGAATTTGCCAATTCCGTATTGTAATAATCCAATTGATTTTGACTATTGCGCATTCTATTTCTAACTCTACTCAACTGCAAACGTATATTTGCTGCCTGATTTTTGTCTTCATTAAAAATTGCATAGTTCAAATACGTGAGATATTGCGCTCTAAATGCATTATAACCCGACTGTATTTGCCCTAATTTCAATTTTGAAGGAAATGTGTAGTTCAACGAATCAAAGTCGCTTTCGCTAGGTACAAAGTTTTCTAATTTTTGTTTAAGCAACTTTACATCCTCAAAATTCGCAGTGTTTTCAATAACTGCCAACACTTCATCTGCTTCTACTTTTTGACCAGCTTCTACAAAAATGCTTGTCAATTTTCCTGAAGCATTTGCTGTTAAATGTGCTGGCGGATTTTCAGACGTAATTGTCACACGCGCCGGAATAATATCGTTGTAACTCATCAATGCCGAACCGGCTATGAAAATCACCACAATGATTAATACTACGGAGATTCCCCATTGGATAACCCAATTAGGTGCTTGCCCCAAGATTTCTTTTACCTGATCCGAACGTTCATCAAGATCGTTAATCTTTCTGCGTCTTTCCTGGTCTTTCTTCTCCTTCTTCTCTTCCTTTTTTGACTTCTTCGCCTCTTTTTCCGTTATTTCTTCTTCTTTCTTTGCCATATTAGTTTCCTAGCTCTAATTGATTCTTTACTAATGTATAATATGCTCCGCGTTTTGCGGTCAATTCTTCGTGACTTCCTAGCTCTATAATTTCACCTTTGTCTAGTACAATAATTTGATCCGCATTTTTTACCGTACTCAAACGGTGCGCAACCACAACTACTGTTTTTCCTTTATAGAATTCCTTTAGGTTTTCCATAATTACTTTTTCATTATTCGCATCCAAAGCACTTGTTGCTTCATCAAAGAAAATATACTTCGGATCTTTATATACCGAACGTGCAATTAGAATTCGCTGTTTCTGTCCACCAGAAACATTCACACCACTTGATCCAATTTTTGTATTGTATCCTGATGGTAATTCTTCAATAAATTCTTCAATATTGGCAACCTTTACTGCATGAATCAGACGTTGTTTATCTATAATTCCTTCTGAATCAGATTCTGTAATATTTCGAGCAATCGTATCTCCAAATAGGAAACCATCTTGCATTACAGATCCGCAGGCTTTACGCCAAACTTTGGTACTTATATCCTTTAAATTGCTAGTTTTTCCAATAGAAACTGAACCTTCATTAAAGTCATAAAATTTCAGCAGCAGCTTTATTAACGTAGTTTTTCCACTTCCACTGGCACCAACTATTGCAGTTACTTTTCCTTCCGGAATGTCTACGTTTAAATTATTTAAAATTAATGGCGAACTTTTTCCTCCATAACGGAAACTTGCATTGGTTAACGTAATTGTTTTGTCTTCTGGAAGTTGTTTGATATTATCTTCAAAACGATCTTCTTCATCATCTTTGTTATGAATTTCAGATAAACGTTCTAAACTGATTTTTGCATCTTGCCCCGATTGAATGAACGTAATAAAGTTGTTAATTGGTAAGTTTAATTGTCCAATAATATACTGAACCGAAAGCATCATACCAAGCGTAAATAATGGATCGTCAATTACTGCGGTTGCGGCGATAAATGTAATTAAGATGTTTTTTAATTCATTAATAAATCGTCCACCTGTATTTTGCGTTTGCGAAAGCGTTAATCCTTTAATGGAAATTTTGAACAATCGTACTTGAATTGCTTCCCATTCCCAACGTCTTCTTCGTTCTGAACCGTTTAGTTTAATTTCTTGCATTCCAGAAATTAATTGGTACAAACTACTTTGATTGTCTGAAGATTGATCGAATCGTTTGTAATCGAGTTCGGCTCTCTTTTTCATAAAAAGCAACGTCCAACCAATATATAAGGCAGATCCAATGAAGAAAACTCCAAATATTTGCATGTTGTAATACGCCAATACAGCTCCAAAAATAACCATGTTAAAGGCAGAAAACAGTGTGTTTAATGTCGTTGATGACAAGAAACTCTGAATTCTGTTGTGATCATAAATACGTTGAATAATATCTCCCGTATTTTTGGAATCGAAGAACGCAATTGGCAATCGCATCAACTTAATTAAGAAATCTGAGATGAGGTTTATATTTATTCGACTCGTCATGTGAAGCAGAATCCAACCTCGAATCAGTTCTACCGTAGTTTGCGATACAAACAGTGTTAACTGGGCAATTAATATTAAAAATACAAAGTTTTTATTCTCATAATTAATACCATAATCCACAACGGATTGCGTTAAAAACGGAAATATCAACTGCAGCAAACTCCCAACGAGCAGTCCTAATATTAACTGCGCAATATATCTTTTATAAGGTTTGAAATACCAAAATAAGAACCTGAAACCATATTCTTTTTTTTCTTCCTTTTCTAGTTCATAAAACTCTGGCGTTGGCTCTAACAATAGTAAATAACCTTCCGCAGCTTCAGGATCGGCACTACTTCCTATCCAACCTTTTATGAAATCTTCTTTTGAATATTTTACCAATCCATGCGCAGGATCTGCAACATATACCGTATTTCTTCTTATTTTATAAACAACCACAAAATGACGTTGTCTCCAGTGTGCAATACATGGATACGGAACTTCATCTACCAACGTTTTAAAATCAACACTCACGGCGAGTGTGTGCAATCCTATATCTTCGGCAGCTTCTGCAATTCCTCCTAAAGAAACACCTTCACGAGTGATATTTGCTTTCTTCCTTAGAAAATCAATTGTGTATGCGCGTCCATAATGTTTTGCAACCATACGTAAACATGTAGGTCCACAATCCATTTGATCTAACTGTCTATAAAAAGGAAATTCTCTTTTTACCATTAATTTTTTTTTCTAGTATGATTTAACTTTTTATGATTTGAATGTGATACTTTTCAGTAGAAACGTCATTTTCAGTTGTTTCACACGATATTTACGACGATTGCATTCATATACGATGTGTTTTTACAAAAAAAATGCTTTTTATGAGAAGAACACGTACAAATATAGATTTTTATTTTTGCTAACCAAACTTAATTTGTCTTTTTGTACGATATTTTCGTATAAATTGATATATTTGTATTGGAAAAACCTAAAAATGAACCCAAATGCTCGTAAAATTCACGGTAGAAAACTATTTATCATTCAAAAATAGAACGTCTATTGATTTAACAGCTTCTTCTTTAACCGAACTTAGAGATGCGAATCTTCATGTTTCCCCTATAAAAAATTTGACATTATTGAAGAGTCTTATTATATACGGAGCAAATTCTAACGGGAAAAGTAATTTGTTTAAGGCGATTAATTTTGCACGAACATTTATTTTAAATTCTTCGAAAGATTCACAATCGGATGAACCAATAGAAATTCAACCGTTTTGTTTATCTACAGAATCTATTGATAAACCTAGTTTTTTTGAATTGGTGTTTATTCATAATGCTGTAAAGTATCGTTTTGGTTTTGAAGCAGATGCAACAGAAATTCATAAAGAATGGTTGTACGTCACTACAAAAAATAAAGAGCAATTATTGTTTGAACGTGATTTTCAAGAAATTACAATCACAAAAAAGTTTGATGCGGCGAGTTCTAATTTAACGACTATTACACGAAAGAATGCCTTATTTATTTCTGTCTGCGCGCAATTTAATATTGCTACTGGAATGGCTATTTTGAAAGCATTGAACTCCATTCAATATATTTCTGGAATGCAAGACAGATTCACTATTAATTTTACAATTGATATGATGGACGATCCTGCAAAGAAAAAATATATTGATAATTTTATTGCTGGCGCCGATTTAGGATTTACGGAAACGAAAGTAGAACGTTTTAAGCTTACCGAAGAAATTTTAGAGAAAGGAAACGTTCCAAAAGAAATTAGAAAGATGATTTTGGAATCTGATGAAGAGAATGTTGTCGTGAGCACAAAACACGCTATTTATGATGAAAATAATGAAGAAGTAGACAACGTATATTTTAATTTATTTGTCAGTGAATCTTTAGGAACAGGAAAATATGTTGCACTTTCAGGTCCAATTATAGATACGTTATTAAACGGAAAAACGCTGATTATTGATGAGTTTGATGCGCAATTGCATCCACATTTGAGCAAAGCGATTATTGAATTGTTTAATTCGAAAGAGAATAACCCGAATGGCGCACAACTTATTTTTGCTTCGCATAATTCGTCTTTAATAAATCCGAAACGAAAATTATTTAGACGCGATCAAATTATTATTGCGGAAAAAGATAGTTACGGAATCACGAATATGGAATCGTTATACGACAAGAAAATTCGCAAAGATGCTTCTTTTGAAAAAGACTATTTAGAAGGAAAATACGACGGACTTCCTGATGTGAAAATGGGGAAAGGTTTGCGGTTGTTTGGCGAGTAGATATTTTGGTTTTTCTAGGAATATAAAAGCTTGACAGTTTCGCTCAGTATTTTAAATTAATTTTATATGGTGTCGTCAACTAGATTTTTTCCGTAATTAGCTTTATATACTTTTTCTTTGTACATTCTCAGACCAGCAATTTGTTCAGTAGTTTTATTTTCAGTCGATTCAAGTTTTGATAAAAATGATTTTGGCAACTTCAAATGATTATTCATTGCGTGAAGTCCAGTAATATTAGGATTTCTAGAATAGTTTGTCTTCTTGTGGCTGATTTTATAATCATTTGTGATAATTTCTAAAATCTGTGGAATTTTACTTTTAAAATCCTTTGCAGAAGAAAAGGTCATATCATCAACAAACGAAGTAAAAGTTGCATTGTTTTCTTGAGCAAATTCTTGTAAAATATCACCAGTTTTAATAAAAACTAAATTTGCTAAAGTAGATGAAGTTGGTGCTCCTTGGGGAATTTTGCCTTTATAAGTAGTTAATTTAGTCAATATACTTGAAACTTCTGGGGAAAAATCTTGGCTTACAAACATTTTGAAAACAGCTTTATTAGTAATCGATGGAAAAAAATCTTTTAAGTCAGTTGTGAATTTGTACCTCTTACCTTGATGCTGTTTAGCATTAACTATGTTATCCTTCCCTTTAACAGCACCAAATGCATAACTTGGCATTTCAATTTTATTCAAAATATTTCTATGGATCCTAGTTTGAATTATTTTTAACCTTTTAGTACTTGGGTTTATTATTCTTTTTTTAGGTTGTCCTTTAGCGTCTAATTTAGGTTTACCAAATTTATCTTTTTTAATTTCGATTTTCTCTCTATAGAAGCTATCAATATTATTTAAAATTGATTCTATCTCTTTTATATCAACTTGTAAAGTATAGACTAAATGTTTTGGTGTATTAATCATTGAGTAGCAAAGAATTGATTTATCAATGATTTTACAGAGGGTGCAATTATGTTAAAAGCATCTACCTTTTCTGGACTGATATCGTTACTATCGATTGATAGAAAAAATAGAATAGGCAAAGGCATCTCTAACTCATTTGAAATGGTTTTCAAAGTCGAAAGGTTAGGTTCCTTATTGTTATTTTCAATTTGTGATAAATATGCTTGGGTGATATCGCATAACTGCGCAAATTGGTTTTGGTTTAAACCTTTTTGTTTCCTAATTGATTTTATCGCTAATCCTAAATCCATGTTTTAGATGTTTGAAAAAATTTATGGGGTGCCAGGTCAGAAAATGTTCGTGAAATCATCAAGATTGATTATTACTCTGTTGAGTAAATCAATTCCTTTGAAAACTAAACTCCAATTTATAGGCTTTTTATCGCTTTCTTTTTTAGAGTTTTCTAAATATCCAATAGCATTGGATAAATGAACTTTTTCTTCGTCTGAGAATGAACAACGGTTCTCAGAAAGGATAGTCTTTATACCAAGTATAAGACCATCAACGTGTTGATAATTGTGCTTTTGACGCATATCTTTAATGTATTTAATTATAAGGCAATATCACCTTGCTACATTTACAATACGCTTGTAATTAAATTCAATATGCGTTGTTCACATTATCACCCCAAAATTATTCCTTGCTACTTATAACTATATATCTTAAATTAATACATTTTAGCAAGTTATCAGTTTTATTCAATTCGGATTGGTTTCAAGTGTTTTCAAGTGTTTCCCTAAATACATCTTTACAATTTCCCTTATTGAATGACTTCGTGTTTTCAGCGTTTGCCTAAACCGAGTTTCACCGTTGCCTTCTTTTCAGAGTGCTACGTGCCGTCGCCAATAGAACCATAATTGGTTGTGTAACTTAATACACTTTAGTAGTTTGAATTTTAATTACTACAATTTTTCAATACTCTTTCAAAGAACTTATGGTGCAAAGATAAAGATTATTTTGGATTCTCCAAACAAAATCGAAAAAATATTACTGTGAGTATATAATAAATACTCATTAATGCTCTGTAAGAAATAAAAATATGAGGCTTATTGCTTTTTTCCTTTTGTATATAACTTGTACTATAACTAAACTTTCTTATCTCTTAATCTTCAGTTATCCTCTAAACTAATCGTTTTTCAAATTATATCAAACTTAAATCAATTACAATTGAATAAAACACCATTTTTCTCCAAGTAGTAATACCTAGTTTTCAAAACGCATGCTTTTGCGCTATAAAGTTTAGGTTTATTATTACATATTTGATACAATGCATAATGTATCAAAAAATCAACGAACCCTAACCACCATAAATAGTATGAAACAGCAAAAGAGTGACTCAACACATATGCCAGTAACCAACCGAATGGGAAATTGGTTACCAACCATAGAAACTGCCGCATTATGGTTAGCAAAAACTAAAAAAGAAGCGAAGAAAAAGAAGCGAAAGCTTGATCCTTCTGTTAGAAAATTCAAAAATTTGATAGAAACAGATCCTATCATTAACATGTACTTTACACAAATGTTTCAGCAACAACCAACGTTTGCGCCACCAGCAGGAAGCGGAGATGTAAAGATTGAAAATTATCAAGAAATGTTGCTGATTATGAATCATGTGCTAACAACGGCTCCTGAATATAATACGACAGGAATGGTTGGTTTTCCAATCAATGCTATTTTAGATTTTCCTATGATTACGCCAGCAGGTTTAGCCGCTTTTGCGGATGAAAAAGTGAACAAAGCACTCAAAAGAATATTGAAAAAATGGAATAAATATCTAGATTCTCCTGATTCATTGTACGTATTAAATACTGGTCCAAATGGTTGGATGAGTAAAAGTGCCTACAAAGCATTGCAAATGCAAAACTTTATTCATGATCCTAAAAAACCTTTTTGGGGATTCAAATCGTGGAATGATTTCTTTATTCGTGAATTTAAATCAGGAAAAAGACCTGTGGCTTCACCAAAAGACAAAAAAGTAATTGTAAGTGCTTGTGAATCTGCTCCATTGAAAATTAGCGCGAATGTTCAAAAAACAAATCAATTTTGGATTAAAGGACAACCGTATTCATTAGAACACATGCTAGACGGAAACCACGTTGATTATTATGTTGGCGGAACTGTATATCAGGCGTATTTAAGTGCAGAAAATTATCACCGTTGGCATACGCCGATTGATGGAACTATTGTAGATATTAAAAATATTGACGGAACTTATTATTCAGAGGCAGCTTCCGAAGGGTTTGATCCGGCTGGACCGAATAACTCACAAGGATATTTAGCACAAGTTGCCGCAAGAGCTTTAATTTTCATAGAAAGTGGCGATCCAAAACTAGGAATGGTTTGCGTAATGCCTATTGGAATGGCAGAAGTTTCTTCGTGTTTAATTACGGTGAAAAAAGGAGATAAAGTGAAAAAAGGAGAGCAAATTGGGTATTTTCAGTTTGGCGGTTCTACACATTGTGTGCTTTTTCAAAAAGGAGCGATTGCTAATTTTTCATTACCAGCAATTCCACAAGGAACACAAGGAGAAGATTCAAAAATAGTTCCTATAAATTCTGAAATAGCAGTTGCTAATTAAACATTCAACCAATACTAACTAATACCAAATAAACTTTAAAATGAAAAAAATCATCATTCCAATTGTCCTTTTGATTGTTTTCGCAGCTTTGTTTGTAAATATGAAAGCTTCAAAAGATGACAGTTTTACATTCAATACACCAGCATATCAAAGTAAAAAAGACTTTCAAGATCTTGAGAAAAGAGCCGCTTTTGAAGATGCTTGGGATAAGTATGTAAACAGATATACCGTAACATCTGCCAATTATAATTTAAGCGGCGGTTATGACTTTACCGTTCCAGGTAAAACGTATGTAAATCCAAAAGATAAAGATAATTTCTTTGATGGAGCAGCGCAAATTCCTGTACGTTGGGAAGCTTTTCCAGGAAGAGTATTTCACTATTTAGAGCAAAAATTCAATGCAAAATACAAATCAGAAGGACTAAACCACATGTACGAAATGGTCGATATTGGACCAGAAGCGTATCAAGCAAAGTACAAAGACAGTATAGTGTTTATTCCTAAAAATCCTTGCAATCCAAATCCGAAAGAGGTAAAATTATTTGATCCACTTGGACCAAGAGGCTGGTTAGATGAATACTGCGAAATGGGTATTATGAAGAATGCTAGCGAAAAGCTCGTAAGATTACATTTTACCTGTGAAAACCCAGAATATTACTGGACAATGTGGAAAATTGATCCAGAAAAAGTGTTAGAAATTTATCGTACAACACTAAAAAACGAAAACATACAGTTAGAAGATTTATACTTAAGAGACGAAAATAATGCAATCGTATACGACAGGACAACAGGAAGAGCCACTTATAATCCGATCAATAAATGGAATTCTGGAACCAAAATGACCGCAACTTCTGGTGGCGCCATGCATTTAACGAGTCCGCCAAATGAGTTAAGTGCAGAGATTGTACTTGCTGGCGGTGGAGCTGTTTTAAGAAGTTATAATGAGCAAGAAAATGCTTCAGCCAATACATTAGTTTGTTGTAGTAAATACGGAAGAGCGTACAGACATAGTGATCCGCATATTGGACAAAACGTGTATCAAGCGGTACAACAAGGTTTGGAAGTAACGTTATTAAATCCTGTAGGATTGTATTTGCAAGAACCTTCATATCAATATTTTGAACTTCCTGCAAACGCGCCAGAAGGAGCTAAAATAGAAGATTGTTTTCGTTTTGTTAGAGGTGTTAAAAGTGCACCAGATTATCCTAATAATATGATTCTACACATGATTATGGAAGTTCCTGACAGTTGGGATTCTAGTATTACGTTGAATGATTTTAAAGTATTAGGAAAGAAAATTGAATACGGTTCACAAGTTATGGAAACCATTAAAGTACAATTGGCAGCTGCAGGAAAACCAGCTACGACAAGTTCAAAAGCTAGAGAATTAGATTGTACTGCTGATAATGGAATTGTTGGTGTAAGTTATTTTGTAGACGCAAATATCTTAAAAGCTAGTATTAGCAAGAAGAATCAATTGAATATAAAAGCAAACGTGACAAGCAATATTACACAAGTAGCACAAGGTAGCACTGTTACTAATCTTGCGGTGGTTATTGATAATGTTATAGATGCACATGGTAGAAATGTGAAACCTGAAGATTTCAATGTTGAAATTAGTTTCCCAGAAACGAATATTAAAGTGACTTCTACGTATGTTGGCACAGATGCGGCTTATGCAACGCTTACTGAAGGCAATGAATATACTTTTAATATTAGCGTAGAAGTACCAGCAAATGTACCTGTTGGTCAATATAGCATGTTGGTCACTAACAATAATTTTGGATTGGCAGTTCCGCATTTAATAGAAGTTGTTGCAGCAGGAACACTTCCAGAAAAGAAATCCATTTAAAAAGAATTTACAATGAAAATAAGAATTATAAGTTTCATAACAATTGTAGCAATGATTATGGTTTTTAGCTGCAATAATACAAAGCATAAATATGCAGATATATCTGCTTCAAAAGCCTGTGGCGCAGGATGTGATACCTTGGTTTTTTCGCCTAATAATCCATTGGATGTAAAAATACTAAATCAACAATGTGCCAATACCTTTGCTTGGCAATCATTTATTGCGCTTACATGGCCGTCTAGCCAATCGGAAGCAGGACAACCTGATCGTTCTAAAAATATTGAAGATTGGGGAAAACCAGGCGATTTAACACCAATGACATTCGGAACCTATAAAAGTTCTGAAAGTATCTTTACAGATCGTACACCTACACAATGGGGAAGCAACCTTGAAATGTTAATGGATACAACCTCAACGGATAATAAATCTGAGAGATCTATCGGAGATTTTAGTAAGTTTGATGATGATGCTGAAGTGGTAAACGAACTGTTTCAGGCTTCTGGCGGAACATCTTGGTTAACGGATCAAAATGGAAATTTAATTTGGTATGAAATCAAAACAAATTACACAGAGTTTGAGTATATAGTTTCTAACAAATTATATGATGTGGATGCACAAAAAGAATTTGCGCAAAAACAAGGAATCTGGTTGCCAAATGGTTCTATAGAAGTTAAAGCTGCTTGGCGCGTTATTCCCGAAACAGATTACGACAGACTTAAAAGTCGTTATAAAATAATTACAGCGATGGTTCCACAAAAAGTTGTAGTAAAAAGTAGAGATAGCATCATCTTGGGAGATTACAAAGAAACGAAATTAGGCTTGGTAGGGTTACATATTATTCAAAAAACACCTTCAATGCCACAGTTTCATTGGGCTACTTTTGAACATGAGGATTTAGCGCCAGAAACAAATGTAAAAGAATCTGATGTAGATTGGTTATTGTACAATCCTGAGAAGTCTGATGAACCTGCAAATAAAACGCCTGTTGTCGGTAAAGATCCAATAACTAAGCCTATTCAAGTTATTAAAGATCCTGCTGCAGCACCACGAGAAGATGCTATTGTCTTAAATGATTTTGTAAAAGAAAGAATTGCTGAGTTGAATCCGAAAAGTGTATTTCAGTATTACAAATTAGTTGATAGTCAATGGCCATCAAGCTCAGTTGCTGATGTTGATAATAATAAGTTTACACCTTTGAAAAATGGCGGAAAAACACCAACAGTCTTAACAAATGTAACGATGGAAACCTATATACAAGGAATTTCCTGTTTAGATTGTCATATTAATGCCGGAATTAGTAATAGAGAAGATGGAAAGGAATATGCTTCCGATTATAGCTTTATGTTTGGAATGGCACAAAAGCAAGTGGAAATCATAGAAAAAGATACAAAGAAAGAAGACGATCAGTAATATCAGTTACTTATATAATTGTAAACAACAAAAAGTCGCTATTTTCATAGCGACTTTTTAAAAACATTTTTTTCCTAATTTTTAATTATATAACACAAGTTTAATCAAATATTATTTAGCCTATTCTTTATTGGAAAAAATGTTATCTCAATTTGAGATTACTCAATAAGCAATCGTTTTGTTGCTGTTCCTTCGTTAGAAATAATTTTTACTAAGTACAACGCTTTTGATAATTCTGAAATATCAAATGTTTGTCCTGCTGTAAATCCACCTTCAAACGATTTGATTTGCTTTCCTGTGATATCATAAATCAATACTTCTTCTACTTTTTTGTCTAGTTTAAAACTACTCGAAGCAGGATTTGGATATAACGAGATTGTATTTGATATGCTTTGGAATTGTTGCGTACTTAATACAGATTGTTGGTTTCCAAAGATTCTAAATTGTCCCGCAGGAATTGCAATCGGATCTGCCGTATTGGTTACAATCATACTTGTTGCACCAGTTTCGTCCATTAAATCGTACCAAGTTCCTGGATAAGGAAAATCTGGAACAATCGTTAAATCTGCCACAGAAAAATTACACAAAATCACTACATTTTTTAATTCAGTAACAGGAATTGTATCATCCCAAAGATAAATACGTTGTCTGATATCATTGATATACGGACTGATTGCGTAGTTTGCTTCAAAAACTGGCTCATTAACTTTTAGTTGAATAATTCGTGCCCAATCGTTATAAATTTTAGCTCTGTTTGCATCCGCAAGCCAATTATTTGTCCATTGTGGTTGTGGTTTTGTATCTAGTTTACAATCGCCCGCTGTTGGATCACTTGGTGTATTTACACTTCCGTTTCCGCAAGTAAAAATGGAGTTTTCCATTCCTAACGCGCCAAAGTGCCAAATCATTTTTGGTCCAGGAATCGTTAAAGAAGCCGCGCCTAACGCAGACATTCTTGATAATGCAGTATTTAAGTTTTGTACATTATGAGATGATAATGCTGTATTTCCTTCTTGAAGGTTTTTGTACATTAATCGTTCTTCATCATGACTTTCCGCATAACCAATTAATCGTGGTCCGTTGAAACCTCTACTATTATGTCCCATACGAGAAATATTAGCATTGGAAGCAAATCCTTTGGTTAATTGATTGTATTGATCGGTCATTTTTCCCCACATCATAATTCCTTTTCCTTCGCCCAAGCGATAATCTGCCCATTGCTTTTCTTCGTTGTCTTGACCTAAATGTTCAAAGATTACGTAATGATTCGCATCTAAACTCCAAGAATAATCAGCGTATTGCTTTAAGATTGCCACACGATCATTTCTGTAACCGTTTGTACAACCATCATCGCCAGACGTACATTCTTGCGTGAATCCTTTGGTTAAATCCCAACGGAAACCATCAATATTGTATTCTTCAATCCAATGTTTTATCACACGTTCTGTATAATATTGTGTTCTTGATTGTTGATGATTAAAATCAGATCCAACACTGTAACTGTGCGTTGCTACTTGATTGAAATAAGGGTTTTCCGAACTTGGATCGCCCCAACCGTCATTATCTGGATCATTCATCCACATACGCACCATTGGGTTTCTACCAAATGCATGGTTTAGAGCGACATCTAAAATAACCGCAATTCCATTTTGATGACATAAGTCTACAAATTCTTTGAATTTATCCGAAGTTCCGTAATATTTATCTAATGCTAAATGAAAAGCCGTGTTGTATCCCCAACTTTCATTTCCTTCAAATTCCATGATTGGCATTAACTCAATTGCGTTTACATTTAAGTTTTTAAAGTAGTCAATACGATCAATTAAGTTTTGGAAGTTTCTATCCGCATCAAAATCACGAATTAATACTTCGTACACAATTAAATCTTCTTTTTTAGGCTTTGCAAAGTTTGTTACTTGCCAAGCATATGGCGTTTGTCCTGTTTGTAAAACTGTAACTTCACGTTCTTGTCCCGCAGGATATGTTGGAAGGTTTGGATATGTTGAAGCTGGAATAAAAGGATCATCAAATGGCGATAATACCAATGTTGAATAAGGGTCAGCCGTTTTTACTAATGATGGAGAGTTTGCTATTGGTGTTTCGTCAACAACCCAATATTGATATGTGTAGTTTTGTCCAGGCGTTAATCCGTCAACTTCTAACCAAAATTTCCCCGTAGTTCCATCTTTTTTCATAGCATACGTTCCGTCAGGTTGCCAGTTATTGAAACTTCCTGCGATGTATACGAAATCTTTGTTTGGCGCATCTAATACCAATGTTGCTTTTGTTGTGTCTGTATTGTAATTGATACCATCTTCCATTCCTGCTGGCAACGCTTGTGTCGCCGTTCCTGGATTGATAATTACATTGAAATTCTTTGAAATAGTTGTTCCGCTTAGCGTAACTTCTAATACATAATTTTTATTGGCTGTGATATTTGTATCTGTGTACGAATAAGACGAACCATTGTTTGAGTTAATCGTTGTTCCGTTTGCTTTTAACACATAGGCTGCGCTTCCGCCAGAATTATTTGCGGTAATAGATAAGTTTGATCCAGAAGCTAAAATCGTAGTGCTTCCGTCATTTGGTGTAACTAGTGTTGCTTGAAACGCTCCAACATCAAAGAAAAAGTCATTACAACCTGAAGCTTTCAATTCTTGTGTTCCTGATTTGTTTCTGAAAACCATTCCCATTTTGGTTATAGTTTCAGCTTGTGCCATTGTTAAACCATAATAGGTTTCAGGCGTAATTTGAATTTGCCATAAGCTTCCGCTGATGTTTGTCATTTCTCCGATACCATCATCTTGTCCCCAATTTCCAACGACATATGTCCACGGATTGCTATCGGTTCCAACACCTGAGTGCATGTATACTTTATCTGGGTTTGTGATTCCTGCACAATCCGTTGCCGAACTATTGATGTCAACCGTAATGGTAATTAGTTGGTTTACTTCAAAAGGTGATGGCGAAATAGTTACTTGTCCGAATGCAATACTAGCAAACAGTAGGAATAATAAGTGTAATTTTTTTTTCATCAGTTTTCTTTTTTTTGTACTCTTTGTTTGAAAAACATAAAAAGGCTGTAATGATGATAATTACAGCCTTTTAAAATGATCTTTAACTAAAGGGCAAGCTCTATGATAATTTATATATGATAGAGATCAACCTTGCGCTATTTAAGTATTAAGATTGAGATCCCGTTTTTCAACGGGATTAGTTCAATTTACAATTTTGAGTTCGTCTTGCAGACTCCTCAAAATCGACTTTCACTAGTTAAGCGTAAGTGTATATGTATACCCTCTAGGATTGCTTAAGTCTAATACTATTGTGTAGTTTCCTGCTGCTGGCACTGCAATGTTGTCTCCACCATTTTCTAAACTTCCGTCAGCTCCTGTATCTCCATAATTCCAGTCCCAACCGTCGTTTGCTCTAAACTTGATTTCTTCCGCAGTTAAATCTACGGTAAGTGTCCAAGTTTGTGATCCTGCGTCGTATGTCATATCCGTATCACTGTCCCAACCTGTTGGTGTTCCTGATCCGATTAATCCCCAACTATATTGTGTTGCGCTGTATGTTAAATCGGCAGTATTTGCTTTTACTAAGTAATGTCCTGCTGTTGAAGCTTGAATATTAGATTCTCCTTCAGCAATTAATACTCCTGAAAAACTTCCATCATCTCCCCAATCTAAATTTCCCCAAGCAAAGTTTCCTGCTTCATCTGGTGCTATAAACTTGTATTCACCATCTAACCAAACATATCCTTCATAGTCAGTAGCTCCAAATTCTGAAGATGCTAATAATGGTGCTGTTCCCGGATCCCATCCTTGGTGATTTCCTGGTACTCCAATTTTAGGTAACGAAGTTGTATATGGAGTAATGTTTAGTGTGATTGACTCCGAAGTTTGTTGTTGCGCGTCTTGCGTTCCAATCGAAGAAATTACACGTACTTCAACATCTCCAGCTACAAACGGATTTAATCCTGCTGCGATAGAAACATCGTTTAGTTGTTGGTTTGTCCAAGAAACAAAACGTTCCGTAGTTGATCCGCCTGCAATTGGTGCAGCAAATTCTGTTCCTGCTAAAGCAAGTTGTACTTCATAGTTAATGGCAACACTTGCGTCATAATCTGCATCGTTCCAAACAAGCGTAGTTGCTAAGTTTTGTTCGTTTGCAGCACTTAAAACAATTGCTGTTCCTGATGCTGGAGTTACTATTTGTGGTCCGCCTTTCGCAGAAGCAATGATTAAGTTATCATCCTCACTACATGCGTTGAATCCAACGAACGCGACTACTGCTAATAAGCCTGTTGATATTTTATTTAGTTTTTTCATTTCAATTTTTTTTAGTAACCTGAGTTTTGAGTTAAGTTAGGGTTTGCGGTAATATCCGTAGCTGGTATTGGGAATAAGTCTCTATAAGCTGCTGTTGTTGTTCCGCCTTCAACGTTTCCTTTCCAAGGCCAAACACCTTGGTCTGAGAATTGTCCGAAACGAATTAAGTCTGTTCTTCTGTGTGCTTCCCAATGCAATTCTTTTGAGCGTTCTGCTAATAAGAATGTATCTGTAATATCTGAAAAACCTCCAATTGGGTTTGCGCTAGAACGTAATCGTACTAAGTTTACGTATTGTACAGCCAATCCTTGATCGCCAGTTCCGCTTCTTTTTACAGCTTCTGCATACATTAAATACGCATCTGCTAATCTGAAAACAGGGAAATCAGTATCAATAAAGTCTCCTGAACTGTCTGATCCTGGAGCACCATTACTTGTTACATTTTTGAATTTTTCTACAGCATAACCATCGTTAAAGTTGTATACATCTTCAATTTCTAAATTTTGTCCGTCTGTGAAGAAGTTTGCTCTTTGGTCAACTATTAATTCCGAAGCTGAGAATTTGTTTACAAAAGTACTTGTGGTTCTAATTCCGCCCCAACCTCCGTTGATTCCGAAGTTTGCTGCGCTCATGTTTCCACCTACAGGTGCATGTACTAAGAATGTCATTGCTCCAAATCCTTGTGTATTTAATCCATCAGAATTAAATGTAAAGATAAATTCATTTTGAGCTCCATTGGTATCATTATCTGCCAAGAATAATTCGTCATAGTTATCATGTAATACATAACCAGCTCCAATAACATTTTCTAAATACGGAATTGCTTGTGCGCTTTGGTCAGTTCCTGTGTACACTTCCGCATTTAAGTAAATTTTTGCTAATAACATCCAAAGTGCAGCTTTGTCAGCGCGTCCGTATGCATTTTGGCGCGCATCGATCATCATTGGTTCAATTTCTGTTAATTCAGCAATGATAAAGTCGTATACTTCTTGTCTGCTTCCTTGTGGAGGCAAAAATGCGCCAACTGGATCTGCATCTGTTACAAACGGAACATTTCCGAACATATCAATGGCGTGCCAGTAACTCATAGCTCTTAAGAAACGAACCTCAGCTTTGTATGCTGCTGTTAAAAATTCAGATTCTGGAACGTCTGCGGTTGCTCTTAAGAATTCATTTGATATAGAAATTTGATAATAAATTCTGTTATACATTGCTGTAATGAATTCATTTGCTGGCGTCCATGTTTGCCAGTTTAGATCATGTATTGTTCCATCATTCCAAGCAATTAAAGCTTCATCAGTTGTTAATTGTTGGTGTTTCCAATATTGTCTCAAATAGTTTGAGAATCCTTCATCAATTCCTGAGATATCAGGATTTCCAGCGGGACCTTGTTGTCCACTCACTACAAAACCTGCATAAATTCTTGCAAGAAATTGTTCGTATGCCGCAGGATCGTCAAAGACATTTGCTGCTGTCTGTTCTATTACTGGTTCTAAATCTAATTCCTTGTCACAAGATATAAATCCTATGCTCGTCATTAGTAGTAATAGTACAATACCTATACGATTTGATTGTTTTCTAAGTGTGTTCATCATTGTGTGTATTTGGTATTACTTTTTATAAGTTCAAATTAAAGCCCATCAATATGTTTCTTGATCTTGGGTAGAAATTGTTATCAATTCCGCCGCTGATTTCAGGATCTAATCCATCATAATCTGTAATTGTGAATAGATTTTGTCCTGCTACATATACTCTCATTCTCGCATCTTTGAATAAGTTATCAATTGTATATCCGAAAGTTAAGTTATCTAATTTTAAGAATGAAGCATCTTGAACGTAATAATCAGAGAATAGTTGCGGATTTTGGAATCCTGTGTCTAAAATTGATGAATTCACGTTGTTGATTGAGTTTGCTCCAAATAGCGCGGCAACATTTCCAGTGTTAGAAGCGACGTTGTTATACGCAAAGTTTCCGATGCTTGCTCTCATTGTAAAGCTAAAATCAAAGTTTCCGTATTGCATGTTCGATGAAAATCCTATGACTGCATCAGCATTTGGACTCTTGTATCTGTATCTGTCATCTTGATCCACAACATTATCTCCATTAATATCTGCGTATGCGCCTTCAATTGGTGCGCCTTGTGCATCATATATTTGTTTGAAAACGTAGAAAGAGTTTACTTCATCACCAACCGAGTTGATTTGAATCGTATTTCCAACTCCACCTGAAATTCCACCAGTTAAAACACCTGGAGAATCTGTGTTATCTGTTAAGAATAGTTTTGTAATTTCATTCTCAAAGAAAGAAATATTGAAGTTTGTGTTCCATGAGAAATTTTCATTTTCAACAATGGTAGCATTTAAGCTAACTTCCAAACCTTGGTTTTCTAAATTACCAACATTCGTTAATAATGCGTTTGATAAGTTTGTACCTGCAGGAACTGGAATAAAGTTCAATAAATCTTCTACTTTACGTTCGTACACTTCTACCGAACCTGTTAATCGGTCGTTGAAAAATCCGAAATCTAATCCAATGTTGAATGTTTTAGAACGTTCCCATTTTAAGTTTTCGTCATATTCTTCTGGACGAATTGTTGTTACAAATCTTGGCGATCCATCTGTGTTATATCCAAATTGATATTGTACGCGTCCGTCACCTGTTGTATATCGTGGAAGATATGCGTAGTCTTGTCCAATTTCTTGCTGACCAGTTTCTCCGTATCCAACACGTAATTTTAATTGTGAGAATACTTTTGAATCTTTCATGAAACCTTCATCAATAATATTCCAACCAAAAGAAGCTCCACCAAAATATTCAGAACGATCTGAAGGATTTAAACGAGATGACGCATCATTTCTTATATTTAATGTTAATAAATATCTTCCGTCGTAATCTAAGTTCAATCGTCCAAAATATGATTCTAATGAATTTTCTCCAATAAATCTGTTTGAATTTGTTTCTCCTAAACCAGTTGTGCTTGAAGAACCGTTTGATCTGTAAAAACGTTGAAACGAATGTCCTGCCGTTACATTTACCGTAGTTTTGATACTTTCAAAGTTTTTCTTGTAGTTTGCATATACATCTAAAAGTTTACTTCTATTTAATGTATTGTACGTACTTGTTACACCTTGTTGGTTAACGTTGGAAGCTGCTTCCGCAGGAATACTTGTGTTTCCTTCTACTTCAAAATAGTCATAACCACCAATTGCGGTTAGTTTGATATCTCTGAAGAAAGGTAATGTGTAGTCAATTTTTAAACTTCCTGTGCTTCTTTTACTATCAGCAACGTTGCTATTTTGTTCTAACAAACCGATAGGATTTCGAACAGCAATCGTGTTTATAGTTCCATCATTATTTACATTTTCCGTGTAGCCACCAAAAGGACTTGTTGGGTCAAATATAGATTGTGTCGGATCAAAAGAAACGGCTGCGCCAATGGCACCTGTGTTTGCAAATGTATCTTCAATTAAAGCACCTAATGCATTTACTTCAATTTTTAAATCATCATCTAATAAACGTTGAATGAACTTTACAGAACCTGTCCAACGACCTACTTTAGAATTTCTTAAGGTTCCTTCTTGCGTTACATATCCGATAGAAGCTCTATAATTAGAATTATCAAATCCGCCAGAAACCGTTACGTTTGTATCGGCAGTTAATGAACCTCTGTAAATCTCGTCTTGCCAATCAGTAGCTGTATTTCCTAATTGAGAAATTTGACCTACGTTTCCGTTTGCATTTACCAAATCTCTAAATTGTGTAGCTGATAATACATCAACTTCATTAAAATTGTTTCCAACAGACGTATAATGATTTACATTAATGTTAATTGGCTGACCTGATTTTCCTGTCTTTGTAGTAATTAAAATAACTCCACCAGTTGCTCTCGAACCATAAATAGAAGCTGCAGAAGCATCTTTTAATACTGTAAATGATTCAATATCGTTTGCGTTGATGTAGTTTAATCCGCTATTTCCTTGATCTAATGGAACTCCATCAACCACAATTAACGGACTTGAACTTGCAGATAACGAAGAAACTCCACCTCTAATCTTAATGGCAGAACCAGAACCTGGCGCTCCACTTGGTGGCGTTACTTGTACTCCGGCAGTTTTACCCGAAATTAATTGTTCTGGCGATACAATAGCTCCACTATTAAAGTCATCTGATGTTACGGATTCTACCGAACCTGTTACGTCTTTCTTTACGGCAGAACCGTATCCAACGACGATAACTTCATCAAGTGTAGATGCGTCTTCATCTAGTGCTACATTCACACTAGCTTGTCCACTATATAAAATCTCTTGACTTTTATAGCCTACATAGGTAAACACCATCGTTTGTCCATTGTCAACCTTTAACTGGTATTTCCCGTCAAAGTCGGTTGTGGCTCCAGTGGCTGTTCCCTTAATAATCACATTCACTCCTAACAATGGAGTTCCTGTTGATTTTTCAGTAACAACACCTGTCACATTTGTTTGGGCAAGCATTCCAAGTGGAATCAAAAAAGCCAAAAACAAAATAAATTTTTGCATTTTCTTCATTTGTTTAATTTTTCGTTTTCAAAATTGTCGTAAAAATCACGTGTTTTTTAAACATTTTATAACAATCTGTTGTTAATTTACGTAATCTTTTTAATTTAAATACTTTATATTTTTACCTCTCGATGATAAAACTATGTAAATTTTAAGCAAATCAAAATATAGTAACAACTTTTGATTTTACGCAAACGTTTTCGTGTTGACAACTTTTATAAACATTGAGTTTTATCTAATTAAAACACTGTATTTTTAACAAAAAAAATAAATTTGCAGTCTTAATTATTGATCTTATAATTGAACCTTTATGAAACGAAAAGTAACTCTTAAACAAATTGCACGCGAATTAGATGTTTCTGTCTCAACGGTTTCGAAAGCATTGCGAAATAGTAAAGAAATAAGTTTGGACACTAGAACCAAAGTTCAGGCTTTTGCAAAACTCTATAATTACCGTCCAAATAATATCGCGCTAAGCCTGAAAAATAAGTGTACAAAAACAATTGGAATTATTATTCCTGAAATTGTACATCACTTTTTCTCTAAAGTCATAAGTGGTATTGAAAAAGTAGCCAACAGTAGAGGTTACAATGTAATTATTGGATTGTCTAACGAATCTTTTAACAAAGAAGTAATTAACATTGAAATGCTTGCCAACGGAAGTATTGACGGATTTATCTTGTCGGTTGCCAAAGAAACCTTGCTTTTACAAGATTATCATCACTTTTATGAAACCATCAATCAAGGAATGCCAATTGTAATGTTTGATAGAGTTGTGAACGAAATTGCCTGTGATAAAGTTGTGGTCGATGACAAACTCGGTTCCAAAAAAGCAGTCGCAAAACTGATTGAAACTGGTTGCAAAAACATCGCGCTTATCACTACAAAAGATTATGTAAACGTCGGGAAACTGAGGACACAAGGCTATTTAGAAGCATTAGAAGAACATAAAATATCTCCAAAATCTTCTTTAATAATCAAAGTAGAAGAAAATGAAGACAAAGATGTAGAAATTGAAATGTTGGAAAAAGAAATTTCTGCATTGCTTGAAAAAGAAAAATCTATTGACGGAATTTTTGCCGTAAACGAACTCTACGCAATTACCGCAATGAAAATAGCGTTGAACAAAGGCTATAAAATCCCTGATGATATCTCAATTATTGCCTTTACAGATGGCGTTTTATCAAAACATTCCATTCCTTCATTAAGCACTATAAGTCAACATGGCGTTGAAATGGGCGAAAAATCTGCTAACATGTTAATCGACAAATTAGAAGAACTCGTAGAAGAAGATAAATACCATACGGAAGTCATAAACACCACATTAATAGAGCGAGATACTACACGATAATTTGGTAATTTTCAGGTATCAAATTATTAATTTTTTAAAGGAAATTTTTACCAGATTCTCAATTTAATGGCATCCGTTTCAAAAAAACTATTATATTTACAGCATAAAAATCAAGACTTATATTTTTATCTCTCAAAATAAAAGTAAGTTTTGATAAGTCATAGCGCTTATCGTAGTACTAACTAATTACTTTACGATAATGAAAAAGCGTACGTTAAGTTTTTGGGAAATTTGGAACATGAGTTTCGGTTTCTTAGGAATACAATTTGGGTTTGCCTTACAAGGCGGATTCATGTCTAGAATATTTCAAACTCTCGGTGCTGCTAAAGACGACATTCCAATGTTATGGATTGCTGCTCCTTTAACAGGCTTAATTGTACAACCAATTATTGGATATCTCAGTGATCGCACTTGGCATTCCAGATTAGGAAGAAGAAGACCTTATTTCCTTATTGGAGCCATTTTGAGTTCGCTCGCGTTGTTCTTTGTGCCACATTCGCCAACATTATGGATGGCAGCAGGTTTCCTTTGGATTCTTGATGCTTCTATTAATGTTTCAATGGAACCATTTAGAGCATTAGTAGCTGATAAATTACCTGAATCACAACGATCGTATGGTTTTGTTGTGCAAACACTTATCATTGGTATTGGAACTTGGGTTGCGAGTAACTTACCTTGGATGATTTCCGAACTTGGTGTCAGTGATGCCGCCGCAACAGGAGTTGTTCCTATGTCCGTAAAAGTAGCGTTTGCTATTGGAGCCTTCATATTCTTAGTTAGTATATTATATACCATTTTTACGACCTCAGAATATCCTCCGGAAGACATGGAAGAATTTGAAAGAGAGAAAAAACAAAAAAACAGATTCATTCCAGATATTATTGAAAATATTGGTAGCATGCCAACAACAATGAAACGTTTAGGTGTCATTCAATTTTTTAGTTGGTTTGCTTTCTTTACGATGTGGAGTATGGCAAATCCTGCGTTAACGGAGCATGTATTCAAAAATCCTAATCCAACAGAAGAAGTATACGCACAGGCGGAAAAAAATGATGCTTTCAAAAAACAAAATACACGTGATTTCTTAGCAATTGCCGCAAAAGACAGCATATTTGTAAAAAATGCGATCAAAGACACTTTAATTGCTAATGCGGATGTATCTAAAGAAATTTTAACTACGTACTCTTCTTTAAAAGGTGAAGCTGAAAAATTAACATACTTAGAAAGCAATGCGAGTTCTTTTCAAGATCAAAAAGTATGGTATTGGACGAATAATGATAAATTTCAAAAATCATCCAACTTAGTCGGTTATTACATGGGAACCTACGGATTATCGTCTATGGTTTTTGCATTAATATTGGTTCTGTACACATCTAGAAGAAGAATCAACAGAAAATTTATTCACATGGCTTCCTTAATTCTTGGTGGAATCGGATTCATCTTTATGTATTTTGTTCCTTCTCCCGATTATCTTTTCATCAGTTTCACACTTATAGGTTTTGCTTGGGGAAGTATTCTTTCCATGCCGTATGCTATGTTGTCAAGTGCGGTTGATCCGAAGAAAATGGGCGTTATCATGGGAATCTTCAATATGTTCATTGTAATTCCTCAAATTATTGCCGCTTTGGGCGGAATCAACTTTATCTCAGGACTTTTTGGCGAAGGTGCAATCAATGCAATGGTTTTAGCTGGAGTCAGTCTAATAATTGCTGGATTGTGTAATTTCTTAATTACCGACAAAAACGCAATTAGTTACCAAACAGAAGAAGCATAACATATCATGAATACAAAAGGATTTATATTCGATTTAGATGGTGTCATTGTTGATACTGCAAAATACCATTACCTATCGTGGAAACAACTTGCCAACGAACTAGGTTTTGACATCACGCTTACACAAAACGAACAACTCAAAGGAGTTAGTAGAGTCCGTTCCCTAGAAATTATACTCGGTTGGGGAAACAAAACACTCTCCGAAGAAGCGTTTGAAAAATACATGGCAGAGAAAAACGAAAACTACTTATCGCACATTGCACAAATGGACGAAGGAGAAATACTTCCCGATGTCCCAAAAATACTCAACTATTTACAAGAAAAACAGCAAGGAATTGCACTCGGATCAGCAAGTAAAAACGCACGGACAATTTTACAAAAGGTAAACCTATTCGAAAATTTTCAAGCCATTGCTGATGGAAACAATGTCAGCAAAGCAAAACCCGATCCCGAAGTATTCTTACTTGCTGCAAAACAACTAAACATAAAACCATCGGATTGTATTGTATTTGAAGATGCTGTTGCGGGCGTAACTGCCGCAAATGCCGCAGGAATGATTTCTATCGGAATTGGTTCCAAAGAAACACTCGGTCATGCAGATTATATCTTCAATGATTTTACCGAAATACAAACTAGTTTTATAGACGAATTAATAAATAGATAACAGAAAAAAGAACGCACAGCGATCTCAATTCTAACATCTAATATCTCACATCTTTAAAAAAATGAATCAGAATTATATACAGCCAGACAATTGGTCCATCATCGAAGAAGGATTTGATCCCGAAAGTGTCAAATCGTCCGAAAGTCTCTTCAGTATCGGAAACGGCGCTATGGGACAACGTGCTAATTTTGAAGAAAACTACACTGGCGCAACATTTCAAGGAAGTTACATTGCAGGCGTTTACTATCCAGACAAAACAAGAGTTGGTTGGTGGAAAAATGGCTATCCTGAATACTTTGCAAAAGTACTAAATGCGCCAAATTGGATCGGAATCAAAGTCACAATCAACGATGAAGTTTTAGATTTAAACGCTTGTAAAAAAGTGGAAGAATTCCGTCGCGAACTCAACATGAAAGAAGGTTGGTACGAGCGTACGTTTACGACAACCTTACAAAACGACATTCAAATAGAAGTTGCTTCCAAACGATTTCTAAGTTTAGATATTGACGAAGTTGGTGCAATTGCATACAGCATCAAACCAATTAATAATAATGCAACTATAAAATATTTGCCGTATTTAGATGCAGGAATCGAAAACGAAGATACCAACTGGGAAGAAAAATTCTGGGAAACCATTCAAATAAAAGCAGCTGGAAATCAAGCATTCATCGTTGCAAAAACGTTGAAAACAGATTTCCACGCATGTACATTCATGCAAACGGAATTAAAACTCGATGGAGAATCGTTACACTTACCAACGAATGTTTCTGAAAAATCAACAGAAATTGCATTTCACTATTCGCAAGAAGTCAACCCAAATGAAACATTCACGATTTACAAATATGGAGGATATACAGTTTGCTCAAATCATAACAAAAACGAACTAATTGCTGCCGCTAAAAAAGCATTGCAAAACGCAACTTCTTTAGGATTTGATACACTTTTACAAAATCAAAAAGAAGCGTGGGCAAAAATTTGGGAAATGGCAGACATTACCATTGAAGGTGATGTAAAAGCGCAACAAGGAATTCGGTTCAATATCTTTCAACTAAATCAAACATATCTCGGAAAAGATTCTCGACTCAACATTGGTCCAAAAGGATTCACAGGCGAAAAATATGGCGGAAGTACCTATTGGGACACGGAAGCGTATTGCATTCCGTTTTACATGACAACGAAAGATCAGCAAGTAGCTCGGAACTTATTACAATATCGTTACAATCACTTAGAAAAAGCCATTGAAAATGCTGAAAAACTTGGGTTTAACAATGGTGCGGCATTATATCCAATGGTAACGATGAATGGCGAAGAATGTCACAACGAATGGGAAATTACCTTTGAAGAAATTCACCGAAATGGCGCCATTGCGTTTGCCATTTTCAACTACACGCGTTACACTGGCGATTACAGTTACATTCCAGAAATGGGCTTAGAAGTCATGATCGGAATTGCGCGTTTTTGGCATCAAAGAGCAACATTTTCTACAGCAAAAGACAAATATGTAATTCTCGGCGTTACAGGTCCAAACGAATACGAAAACAACGTCAATAACAATTGGTACACAAACTATATTGCGCAATGGTGTATCAAATTTGCACAAGAAAACATTCAAAAAGTAAAACAAGAATACGCTTCAGATTACGAGCGAATCATGCAAAAAGTGCGACTCTCCGATCAAGAAATATCTTCGTGGATGGAAGTTGCGGAAAACATGTATTTTCCACGTAGCGAAGAATATGGCGTGTACTTACAACAAGATGGTTTCCTTGACAAAGACTTGGTAAGTGTTGCCGATTTAGACCAAAAACAACGTCCAATCAATCAAAAATGGAGTTGGGATCGCATCTTACGTTCACCGTACATCAAACAAGCAGATACGCTACAAGGTTTCTACTTCTTTGAAGATCATTTTACCACGCAAGAACTCGAAAAGCACTTCGATTTCTACGAACCATTTACGGTTCACGAATCATCACTTTCGCCTTGTGTTCACAGCATTCAAGCAGCAAAATTGGACAAAATGGACATGGCGTATACGTTCTATCTTAGAACATCGCGACTCGATTTGGACGATTACAACAAAGAAGTCGAAGAAGGTTTACACATTACGTCCATGGCAGGAACTTGGATGAGTATTGTAGAAGGATTTGGCGGAATGCGCATTAAAAATGATACACTTTCGTTTGAACCGCGAATTCCGTGGCAATGGAAAGGATATTCATTCAAAGTAAACTTTAGAAATCACATACTCAAAATAAATGTCACACACGATGGAACTACGTTCGAACTCGAAAAGGGAAACGACTTAGTCATTCTCGTAGATGGAATAAAAGTAGCAGTTACACCAAACAATTTGGTCACTGTATCTTAAAAATAATAAGGAGTTATTTCCTGCTTTCCGCTATATCTTTTTTTGCCTTAAGGCGAAACAAAAAAAGGATGCCGCTGCAATCAGGACTAGAAAATAGTAGTGAGTAGTGAGATTTTAGTATTGAGTGCCAAATTGGATCTCGATACAAAAAATGTGATCACATTTTTCACTCGATCTGACGTAAAGAGTTTATAACTAGCAGAAACGTCACTTCGAGTGAAATTTTGGAAAAATTTAGTATCGAGAAGTACTTTGAAACTAAGTGTTTCTTGTAACAGTAGTGAGTAATTAGATATTAGTATTGAGTGCCAAATTGGATCTCGATACTAAAAATGTGATCACATTTTCCACTCGATCTGACGATGCAGAAACGTCACTTTAATTGATTTTCATGTCACATCGAGCGCAGTCGAGATGCTCTTATAAAAGAAAATGTATGATCTAATAAAAATTCGATGAAAAAAATCATCTTAGTTACACTACTTACGTTTCTCTTCTCTTGCAACACAAAAGAAGACAAAACAACTATTGACTCAACCAAAATTTCATCTACAGAAGTAACAGAAATAAAAAACGACATTGAGCGCATAGAACCTCCACATTGGTGGACAGGTTTTAAAAACAACAAACTGCAACTTCTTGTAAAACACCCTGACATTTCAAAAGCTTCTGCAACTATTTCACAGGAAGGAATTACCATTGAAAAAATAACAAAAGGCGAAAGTATAAACTACTTATTTATTGATTTAGATATTTCAAAAAACATAAAACCTGGAAAATTTAATATCGAATTTAAATTCAAAAACGGCAAAAAGCTAACACAAACATATGAACTGAAGCAACGAGTAAAATCTGCGGAAGCGTTTGAAGGATTCAACAGTTCGGATGCAATCTACTTAATCACTCCAGATCGTTTTGCAAATGCGAAACCCGAAAATGACACATTCAAAAACTTACTCGAAACCAATGTAAATCGTAAAGACGATTATGCGCGACACGGCGGCGATATCAAAGGAATTACAAACAATCTAAACTATATAGATGATTTAGGTTTTACGGCAATTTGGTCGTGTCCGTTACTTACAAACGATATGAAACGCGGTTCGTATCACGGCTACGCAATTACAGATTATTACCAAGTTGATCCACGTTTTGGAACGTTTACGGAATACAAAGAATTGGCAGACAAGTCTAACGAGCGTGGCATGAAACTCATCATGGATCAAGTGGCAAATCATTGCGGATTGGAACATTGGTGGATGAAAGATTTGCCTTTTAATAATTGGGTAAACTATCAAACCGAATTTGAAAATGGTGAAAAAACAACCTTTTCAAATCACAGACGAACTTCCAATCAAGATATGTATGCTTCTGAAAGTGACAAAAAAGGAATGGCAAATGGTTGGTTTGTAGAATCCATGCCCGATTTGAATCAGCAAAATCCATTTATGGCAACATACATTATTCAAAACAGTATTTGGTGGATTGAATCACTTGGTTTAAGCGGTATTCGACAAGATACCTATCCATATCCTGACAAGGAATTTATGAGCAATTGGGCAGGCGCAATTATGACGGAATATCCTAATTTTTCCATTGTTGGCGAAGAATGGAGTTACAATCCGTTGCTCATTGGTTATTGGCAAAAAGGCGCAAAAAATAAAGATGGTTACGAAAGTAATCTGAAATCTACGATGGATTTTGCCATGCAACGCAAAACGGTAGAAGCCTTCACCGAAAAAGAATCTTGGGACAAAGGCTTGGTAAAAATCTATGAAGGTTTGGCAAACGATTTTCATTACGCAAGTCCAAAAGACATGTTTATATTTTCCGATAATCATGATATGAGTCGAATTTTTACACAATTCGACGGAGATATTGCGAATACGAAAATGGCATTGAGTTATCAATTGGTGTTGCCAAGAATTCCGCAAATTTATTACGGAACAGAAATCTTGATGAACGATTTTGCAAAACCGGGCGATCACGGATTAATCAGAACCGATTTTCCTGGCGGTTGGCAAGATGATTCCATAAATGCATTTACAGGAAAAGGTTTGACAGCAGCACAAAAAGACATGCAAACGTATCTGAAAAAACTATTGAACTTTCGCAAAAATAGCAAGGCAATTCACGATGGAAAAACAACACATTTTGCACCATTTATGGGAACATATTTCTTGTTTAGAACTTTGGGCGATGAAACCGTTGTGCATATTATCAACAAAAATGAAAAAGAAATTACGATTGACTTAAAGCGTTATGCAGAACTAAATTTGAAAGGAAAAACGTTGACAAACATCATTACAGGAGAGAAATTTACGTGGAATGATGTGATTGTATTGAAAGAAAAAGGAAGTATTATATTGACAACGAAATAAATAGTATTGAGAATTGAGATATTAGTATTGAGATAAGTTAATTTGACCATTCTTGTTTCAAAAGTGTTCTCGACTGCGCTCGAACTGACATTATGAAACGCGTCTCAATACTGTTTTTACCAAAACGTCACTTCGAGTGATTTTGAGGCACGAAAAATTGTATCGAGAAGTACTTTAAAACTAAAATATAGTATAACAAAATAGATTCTCGCTTGCGCAGGAATGACAAAAAAATATCATGAAAACAAATTTCACCATCATACTCATTGCATTCCTTTTCTTTTCGTGCAAAACGGAAAAAAAAGCAGCGACAACAAAGGTTGCAACTATTGTCATTAATACATTACCTCCCGATCACGATTTCAATAAAGACATTTACATTTCTGGTGATTTTGAAGGTTGGTCTGGCGGAAAAACGGAGTTCAAACTAGAACGAAAAGACAAAACATATAGCATTACACTTCCGAAACAGCAAAAAACCATCAACTTCAAATTTACCTTAGGAAATTGGGATTCCGTGGAAACAGACCTAAACGGAGAAATGATGGAGAATAGAAGTTATACGTTTTCCGAGATATCAGAAACCGTTACATTTGCCGTTCAAAATTGGGCAAGCCAAAAAACAGCGCAAGGAATTTCTACAAAACAACCAAATGTAGAAACCTTCGAGGAAAATTTCAACATTCCACAACTGAATCGTACTCGCAAAATTTCTGTCTATTTGCCTCCAAATTATGAAGCTTCCACAAAATCCTATCCAGTTTTATACATGCATGACGGACAAAATGTGTTTGATAAAGCAACTTCATATTCAGGTGAATGGGAAGTTGATGAAACGCTAAATAAACTGCATCAAACTCACGGTTTAGATCTTATTGTTATTGCCATTGATAATAGTGAAAACCGCATGCAAGAATATACTGCTTGGGAAAACAAAGAATTCGGGAAATCAGAAGGAAAACAATATGTAGATTTCATCGCAAATACACTAAAACCAGCAATTGACAAGAAATATAGAACAAAATCTGATTCAAAAAATACCGCAATTATGGGAAGTTCTATGGGCGGATTGATCTCACAGTATGCCGTTTTTCAATATCCGAATGTGTTTGGAAAAGCGGGCATTTTCTCGCCATCGTTTTGGTTTTCTGATAAAATTATTCCGTTTACCAAGAGTCGCATCGCGAAAGCGAAAAATTCCAAATTATATTATGTAATGGGCGAAAAAGAAGGTGGAAACATGGTGATTGATATGCAAAAAATTATCCATATATTAGAAACAAATAATTTCTCAAAAACGAATCTAAATTCTAAGTTTGCACCAAATGGCACACATAGTGAAGCTTTTTGGCGATCGGAATTTGAAGAAGCAATTCTGTGGTTATTTTCGGAAAATATTCAGCAAAAAAATATTGATTTAAAACCTATGATGAAAGAAGTTACAACTGCCAAATTAGCAAGCGGAAAACTCATGCGCGCTGTTGATTTTCCATCAAACTACGTGAAACCTAGAACTGTTGAGGTTTGGTTACCTACAAATTATTCAGCAACAAAAAAATACAATGTAGTGTACATGCACGACGGACAAAATTTGTTTGATGCAACTACGACTTGGAACAACCAAGAATGGAAAATAGACGAAACCGCTGCAAAGTTAATGAACGAAGGAAAAGTGCACGATTTTATCGTCGTTGCAATATATAGTGCTCCTGGATTGCGTTGGCAAGATTATTTTCCGCAGAAAGCATTTGGCTATATGAATGCAACCACACAAGAGGAAATTAGAGCAACTTCAAAAAAGAACAATTTTAGCTTGGAATTTAATGGAGATGATTATCTAAAATTCCTTACGGAAGAACTGAAACCGTACATTGACCAAACTTTCGCAACCAAAACTGAGCGTGAACATACGTTTATTGCAGGTTCTAGCATGGGCGGATTAATTTCGATGTACGCCATTTGTGAATATCCAGAAATTTTTGGTGGCACAGCCTGTCTTTCCACGCATTGGATTGGAATGATGCCAGTAGAAGACAATCCGTTTCCGACAGCAATTTTTGAGTATATGGAAGAAAATTTACCTTCGCCAGCAACGCACAAATTCTATTTTGATTACGGAACAAAAACGTTGGATCAGCATTATATACAATATGCAGAAAAGATTGATGTAATTTTTAGGAAGAAAGGATATACAAGTGAAAATTATAAAAATTTAGTGTTTGAAGGTGCCGATCATTCGGAAATTTCTTGGCAAAAACGATTGCATATTCCGTTTACATTTCTATTAAAAGCTCCTAATGGGCATTAAAAGTTTATACGCAATGAAAATATTTAAATTACTTATTGTTTCACTCCTTTTTTCGCAGTTTTCAGTTGCACAAAACGCGACTCGAGTTTTTCAAGGTTTTTCTTATGATGAAGAATCAGCTTCGATAATGATTCAAGTTACAGAAGGAATCTATACATTAAAAGCATACAACACAGAAATTATTGAAACGACATTTGTTCCAAAAAATCAAGACGAAAATAAAGATTCTCATGCTGTTGTGATGCAACCAACAATTCCAACAACTACGTATAGTAAAGATGCAACAACAATTCGATTCTCAACAGCGGGAATTTCGGCAACGATTACAAAATCTCCTTTTCAAATTTCATATAGTTATAAAGGAAAACCGATCATTTCTGAGAAAAACGGGTATCAAAAGATTGAAAATGGCGAAGCAATTCAGTTCAATCTCACCAAAGATGAAATTTTGTATGGCGGCGGCGCACGAGCGTTGGGAATGAATCGTCGTGGAAATCGTTTGAAATTGTATAATAGAGCACATTACGGATACGAAACACGTTCGGAATTGATGAATTTCACCTTGCCAATTGTACTTTCTTCAAATATGTATATGATTCATTTTGACAATGCACCGATTGGTTTTTTAGATTTAGACAGTAAAAAAGATAATACACTTACGTACGAAACTATTTCGGGACGTAAAACGTATCAAGTGATTGCTGGCGATTCTTGGATTGATGTGATCGATAATTATACCGATTTGACAGGAAAACAACCGTTGCCACCACGTTGGGCATTTGGAAATTTTGCGAGTCGATTTGGGTATCATTCACAAGCAGAAACCGAAGCAACTATTAAAGCATTTAAAGATGAAAAAATTCCTGTGGATGCTGTGATTTTGGACTTGTATTGGTTTGGAAAAGACATTAAAGGAACGATGGGAAATTTAGAAATCTATAAAGATTCATTTCCTGACGCAAAACAAATGATCAAAGATTTTAACGATCAAGGTGTGAAAACAATTTTCATCACAGAACCTTTTGTATTGACGACTTCTAATCGTTGGTATGAAGCTTCAAACTTAGGAGTTTTAGCGAAAGATTCTGTTGGAAATCCATTTAAATATGATTTTTATTTTGGAAATACTGGCTTGATCGATATTTACAATCCGAAAGGAGAAAAATGGTTTTGGAGTATTTATAAAGACCTTGCTGATCTTGGTGTTGCTGGCGTTTGGGGAGATTTGGGCGAACCAGAAGTTCATCCAGAAAAACTATTGCATCACACAGGAACAGCCAACGAAAAACATAATATTTACGGACACGATTGGGCGCGATTGGTTAAAGAAGGTTACGACCGAGATTTCCCTGAAACACGCCCTTTTATTTTAATGCGCGCAGGTTATTCGGGTTCGCAACGCTACGGATTGATTCCGTGGTCGGGCGATGTGAATAGAACTTGGGGCGGATTGCAATCGCAGCCGGAAATTGCGTTGCAAATGGCAATGCAAGGTCTGGGTTATATGCATTCGGATTTAGGTGGTTTTGCTGGCGCGAATTTGGACGATAAGTTATATGTACGTTGGTTGCAATACGGCGTTTTTCAACCAATTTACAGACCACATGCGCAAGAAGAAGTTCCGAGTGAACCAGTTTTTCGTTCCGCAAGAGCGAAAAAATTAGCTAAACAAGCTATTGAATTGCGATATAAATTATTGCCTTATAATTATACGATTGCTTTTGAAAATAATCAAAAAGGAACACCGTTAATGCGTCCGTTATTTTTTGAAGAAACTGATACTAAAGCCTTGTACACAAACGCTTCTACCTATTTATGGGGAAATGATTTTTTGGTGACGCCAATTGTAAAAGATAGTGTTCAAACTAAAGAAGTGTATTTTCCGAAAGATGCTGTTTGGTTTGACTTTTATACGGATGAAAAAGTACTTGGTGGACAAACAAAAATGGTCGCTACTCAAGAAAATTTGATTCCTGTGTACGTTCGTGGTGGTGCGTTTATTCCGATGGCAAAACCGATGCAAACGACTGCTAATTATGATCAAAATACATTCGATTTGCATTATTATCACGATGAGCGTATTCACGAAAGTGAACGAAAACTTTATAATGACAATGGATTGTTGTCAAACGCGTACGAAAAAGGAAACTACGAATTACTCGAATTTGAAAGTGAGTTTGAGAAAAGTAAACTTGAGATTGAGCTAGAAGCTGAAACTGGTATAAATTATTCAACAAGTAATAAAAAAATTGATGTGTTTGTTCACAATATCAACAAGAAACCTAGAAAGGTAAAATTTCGTGGAAAGCGTGTCAAATTTGATTGGAACAAACATACTAAAACGTTGTCTTTTTCAATTAAATGGAATACAAAGAAGAAAGAAAAATTAATCATCAAATTATAAAAATTCAATTTAAAAACCATTTATAAACTAACGTATAATGAAGAAAATCCCTTTATTTTTAATTACACTATTTCTTTTTATTTCGTGTGAAACGGAAAAGAAAGAAGCTGAGAAAACTCCAGAAATCAATGAAAAAACGATTGCTGCAGTTTCTGATGAAATGCTAGAAAACGCAGTTATTTACGAAGCAAATATTCGTCAATATTCAAAAGAAGGTTCGTTTGATGCGTTTACGAAAGATATTCCGCAGTTGAAAGATTTGGGCGTAAAAATCATCTGGCTGATGCCAATTTTCCCAATTTCGGAGACGAAACGAAAGGCTACTGGCGGTGATTTTGCAAGTAAAATTGAAGATCCCGAGGAACGTAAAAAGCATTTGGGAAGTTATTATGCCGTTTCAGATTTCACTAAAATTAACCCTGAGTTTGGAACTATTGAAGATTTTAGAGCACTTGTAAAAACTGCGCATGATAACGGAATATATGTGATTTTGGATTGGGTTCCAAATCATACAGGTTGGGATCATACGTGGCTGAAAACAAATCCAGAATTTTATACAAAGAATGCCAAAGGCGAAATTACCGATCCGTTAAATGAAGATGGAATTCCTGTTGGTTGGGCAGATGTTGCTGATTTGAATTATGACAATAAAGAATTGCGCAAAGCGATGATAAAAGATATGAATTTTTGGTTGACAGAGGAAAATGTAGATGGTTTACGTTGCGATGTTGCAGGTTCGGTTCCGACAGATTTTTGGCAAGAAGCAATTCCGAAATTGCGAGAAACTAAAGACATTTTTATGCTTGCAGAAGCTTGGGAACCTGAGTTGTTGAAAAATAATTTGTTTGATATGGCGTACGGTTGGGACACACATCACCGCATGAATCATATTGCAAAAGGTGAAGAAACTGTTGCTGATTGGGACAAACGCATGCAACAGATTGATTCGTTGTATGAACGCAATGATATTTTGATGAATTTTGTAACGAATCATGATGAGAATTCTTGGAATGGAACTATTGAAGAACGCATGGGAAAAGGTGCTGAAGCGTTTACAGCATTGAGTTTTGTTGCACCAGGAATGCCGTTAATTTATTCAGGACAAGAATATGATATGAAACATCGTTTGAAGTTTTTTGAGAAGGATGAGATTCCAAAAGAGAAAGGAAAAACGTGGACGCTGTTAGAGAAGTTAGGTTCTTTGAAAGCTTCAAATGCAGCATTGAATGGTGGAAAAAATGCCGCTTCTTATACTAAAATTTCAACAAGCAAAGCTGCTAATGTATTGGCGTTTAAGCGTGAGAAAGGTGGAAAAAAAGTGTATTATATTGGAAATCTTTCGAAAGAAGCAGTTATTACAAAAATTGATCTTGCTGGAAGTTTTTCAAATTATATGAATGGTGATATGGTAACTTTTAGAGAAGGACAAGATGTTGCTTTACAGCCTTGGCAGTATATGGTTTTGGTTGCTCAGTAAAAAGACATGAGACCGCTACGCTGAAAGACATGAGATATGAGACTTTTTCAAGGTAACGGTGTTGGATTATTAGATTGTTAGATTGTTAGATTGTTAGATTAAAAATATGAATTCTTAAAAACCTAACTGGAAATTTGGAGAAGATTCCCCTTTTCAGGGGAATTAGTTCAACTTACCATTTTGAGTGCGCCTTTATCGGCTTCTCAAAATGGAGTTTCACTAATCAAAAAGAGCTTCCTTGCGGAAGCTCTTTTCTTTTACCAAAAAAAAATTGGTTAATGTTATTTGGGGTCTTAGGGTAATAAGGGAAATAATTTATAACCAATAAATTACTTTAACCATGAAAAAAAGTTAAGGTCAAATATACTATCTCTATTTCATAAAACCCTATCTATTAGACAACAACTACTAAACCTTCGATGAATGTATACTTTTTGTAGGTGAATGTAAATTTTGATGACGGCTTACTGTCAAAATCATTGATTTTATTGAGGTGATACGGTGAAAATTGACATTTAAATGTCTTTAAATTCTCTAAATTTAAGTTTTTAAAGTTTCTGCGACTAATAGTCCTGTAAAGCGCATTTTGAGATATTATATAAACCGTTTTATAAGTATCTTTGTCATGTGTCATGCTATTAAGAGAATAATTATATGGAGAATAAAAATATAGAAACTGCCACTATTGGTGGCGGATGTTTTTGGTGTACAGAAGCCGTTTTTCAGGAAATAAAAGGTATTGAAACAGTTGTTTCCGGTTATGCTGGCGGAACAGTTCCTGGAAGACCAACGTATCGTGAAATTTGTTCAGGACTTACGGGACACGCCGAAGTGATTCAAGTAACGTTTGATGCTACTGTTGTTTCGTTTCAAGAGATTTTAGTGATGTTTATGGCAACACACGATCCTACAGCTTTGAATAGACAAGGCGCTGATGTTGGAACACAATATCGTTCCGTTGTTTTTTATCATGATGAGAAACAACGTGAAACTGCCGAAATTGTGATGAAAGAAATGGCTTCGTATTATGACGAACCAATTGTTACAGAAGTTTCCGCTTTGCCACCTTTTTTTGAAGCTGAACTAGAACATCAAAATTATTATAGAGAAAATCAAGAACAAGGATATTGTAATTATGTGATTACACCAAAGTTGACGAAGTTACGAAAGTTGTTTGCGGATAAGTTGAAGTAGTATTTGTTTAATTGATTTCGAAAATGAAAACCTTTGTAATTATTTAAGAACATAATGGGTTACAGAAGCTATTATTCTGCAAATATTATTTTTTCTTCGTGTTCACATTTTTTACAAATCTGTTTTATTTTATCTTTTTCATATTCTAAAAATTCGATTTGTAAGCTACCACATTCTGAACATGCTAATTCTTGGTCAAATCCTAAATGTTTATAAAAAAGGTTCTCAATTAAACTTACTGTCGCTGAAGTAAAAAGTAATGCAATCTTAGCATCAGGATATTTTTTATTTTGAGAATGAACAATCATTGAATTATAACTCCAAGCACTATCAACCATTTTACGAGAGTAGTTCCTTAAGTCCGAGTTTTGATTTCCTGGAATATAATAATCAATAAAAGCATTAGAAACACCTTTGAAGTCTGCCTTTTTTAATCCTTTCTCTTTTACCAACTGGGGATTTCGTTCACATAATTCTTTTGACAAATCAATTAAACTTTCTCTACATAATAGTCCTATTGATTGAAACTCTTCAGGCTCTAGATGAATATCTAATTTTTCTGAAGCCATCTTTAGTTTTCGATTAATAGATTTCAAATGCTCAATATTTAATGGTATCTCGTCAATTATATGCTTAAATTCATTTTGATATCTTTTGGCTAACCTTTGAGTTAAACCCATATGGAAAGAATATGCTTCGTCAGCTGATAAATAATTTGCTCCTTGAGTGTACATATTCATAGGTGTAGAACCACCTTCTACTAACCAATATGCTTCATTTTCAGTTTTAACATTCCAAACATTAATAACAACATCCAAATCAGTAAATGTTTCTTCACATTTGATATTAACAATTTCCTTGATATCATCATATGAACCTAGATATTCTTTAATTAGTTTTTCTGCTTCAATTCGGTATTCAGGTGTCATTCTTTAGTTCGATATTTTTTAATTGCTCCTAACATATATACGAAATTCCTATTATATACAACCTTAGAAAATAGCTAAAGTTTAATCTTGTTAAATTTATAAGATTTGTAGCTAAAATCAAATTTCATAACGTAGATTTTTATTTCCGCTTAAAAGAATTAAATTTCCAATCAAGCGAAAGCATTACAAATCGTTGCAATATGAGGCTTTGCGTATTTTGAATGTAATCTGTATTTACAATTCGGCGTGTGTTGATGTTCTGATTGAGCAAATCATATACTCTGAGCGATATATTTGCGCTGTCATCCAAAAAACTATATGTTAATGAACTGTTCCACGACCACGCATATTTGTCAAAACCGTTGGAAACATTCGGATTGTAAACATATCGAACATTATTTTCCCAATTCAGATTCTTAAAAATTTGTGTCGCTGTGTAAAAATCGAGCTCATGTGTTATGATTTCTTGATTGTTAAAACCGTCAAGAGAATAGTTGGTTTGTGAATACTTCCAATTGTAATTTACATTGAAATCGAACGCTTTTTCCCATTCAAAATCAAATCCGAGTGAAGGCATATAATTCGTTGTTTTCACATTGTAACGACTGTCATTATTGAAATTAATTCGTTTTGTTGTATTTATAGAACCATTCAAATTGATTCGCATGACGCGTGTTTGATCAAATTTTATTTTTTTGTATAGATTGAAATAACTGTGATATCCGTAATTTCCATCTACGTTTACAAACGTTGTTTCGCGTACCAAATCGTCGTTAATTGTATATTTTGAAACAACTCTGTTAGTGTCAAAATTTGCTTTGAGTCGCGTGTATAATCCATAACCTTTTTGAAAGTTATTCGTTCTAAAATCTACATGAATACTGTATCGATTTTGAGGTTTTAGGTTTGGATTTCCACGCGTTATATTTAACGGATTGGAAACATTGGTAAACGATTGCAATTGCGATAATGACGGAATGGAGTTTGTAAGTCCAATTCCAGTATTTATAATCGTTTTTCGGCTGATTTTATACCGAATTCCTCCTGAATATGTAAAGATCTTAAAACGTTGTTTGATGTCGAATTCGGGTCGCAATCGATCTTTATTTTCCAAAGTTCGGAACGCATAATCGAAATTGATAAACGCTTTTATTTTTTCGTTTTTATAGTTTAATTCCACACTCGGAATCATCGCGTTATTACGATAAATAAAGTCAGAACTTAATTCGGTATTGAATGTCGAAAACGCTTGTTGATCTTCATTAAAATCAAAAACAGCTTTGTCACTTTCTTCTTTTCGATGATAGTTATCGTATGTAAAATCTACAAATAATTTTCGTCCAACAATGGGCAATCTGAATGTAATTCCTGTGTTCAATGAACTTCCACGATCGTCTGTGTTTGTAAATTGATTTCGAATGATATCGTCCGTTGTCGAATTGAAAAAAAACAATTCAGAAGCTGTAAAATCATCTCTATTAAAATCAGCAGCACTTTGGTTGAGACGCACTTTTATAAATGCGCCTTTGTCTCCTATTTTTTTGGTTAGATATAACGCGTTTCTAAATTCTTTTTGCGTTTCCGTTCCGTTGGCATTTATTGTTGAAGCATTCGTTAATTCCTGAGATTCATCAAATGTTTCTGAATTGCCTTGATAACTGTTTTCGCCAGGCAAATACGTAAAACTTGATACTAAATCTATATGAAATGTAGAATCAATAGTGGCTTGATATTGTACATCGACTGCATGACTTCTATTGTCTGTTTTTGATCGTGAAGTTGCACTAGAAAAGTAAGGCGCATCTGGAACTATGTATTCTGTAAATTGCGTTTGTCTGTTTTCAAATTGCGCATCAGAATATACGTAATTTACCGATAATGAATTGTTTTTAATGAGTTCATCAGCATATGTAAAACCACCTTTCCGAGATGTCCGAATTCCTTTGGTACCAAAACCAACTCTTGGCGCGTTGATATTATTGCCAGTACCAATTACGCTAATGTTTCTATTGTTGTTGAATTTGTTGTAGTTTCCTGAAATTTCATACCGATCATTATCGCCAATTCCTGTGGAAAGTTTCCCAAACGAACCTTTGTTATTTTCTTCTTTGATCACAAGATTGATCGTTTTAAAATTTCCGTCGCCAGTTTCTCCTGTAAAGGCTTCAGAATTCGTTTTTGAGTCTGTAATTTGTAGTTTTTCTATGATTTCTTTGGTCAAATTTTGTGTAGCAATCGTCGGATCGTTTGCGAAAAAAGGTTTCCCGTTGACTAGTATTTTGTCCACTTTTTTTCCGTTGACAGTAATGTTTCCTTCATCATCTACTTGCGCGCCAGGTAATTTTTTGATAAAGTCTTCAACACTGGCATTTCGTTTGGTTTTGAACGAATTAGGATTAAATTCTAAGGTATCTTGTTTTATGGTAACAGGTGCTTTTGAGCTTATCATTACCGCGTCTAACATAGAAGTATCTTCAAGATATATTGATTTTAAATTTATAGAAGGTTGTAACGTAATCGATTTAGAAAATGTTTTACTTCCAACATAAGAAATGAAGAGCGTGGCATTCTTCAAAGAAGTTTTACCACTTAGGGAGAACTCTCCTTTTCGGTTGGAAGTAGTGTAGGTTAAGAGGGCATTGTCTTTACTATTTTGCAGGTATATTGTTGCCGATTCTAAAGGAATACTATCCATTACACCATTTACAGAACCTTTGATTTCGTACGATATGTTCTGCGCAATTGCAGTCGTAGCCAAAAGTAACAGGTATAGTATGAGAATGTACCTTTTCATGGAATCGTTTTTAGGATGAATTAGATGTGTAAATCCTATAAAATGAGCGTTTGCTATTTTTTTAAATTTGATCTAATTTCTGATATGATGTGTTGCTTTAAAGAAAGAAATGTTGTTCTTCTTTAGAAATTAGCCTGCAATGTTGCTTTGCTAATTTGTATCTGTATTTTGATAGGATCGAATACACAAAATCTGAGATGAATGTTGGAATTATTTGCAAGTAACTTACGTATTTCCAAGATGTTCCAAGTTGTTTCATGATTTTAAAAATCGCTGTGGATTTTTTGTAATATCGATGGTTTTGCACGACAATTATGGAAGTCGTAAATCCTTGAATGTTTAGTAAATTGATTAGTTGTTGTCCAGTTTCTGACTGTGACGAAACAAATTTGAGTTTCTGTGAAGGATTTCTGTCCAGAATAAATTGAATATATTCGTTACAAAATCCGCAAGTTCCATCATACATTATAATCGTATGATTTTTTAATAGTTGATTCCACATAACTAGCTGTTTAAAGCTTCTAGTGTTACGTTTTGTGGCTGCACTTTTCTTCGCTTGAAAAAGACAAAGTATTTTGAAATATTTAGTTCTGGCATTGGCTCACTGATGTAAAATACCGTTACATTCCAAAACATCATGAAAGAAGCAAAGAAGTATAAATCTAAGAATATTCCGATTCCAACATGCATTGCTAACGTACTGTACAACCATATTTTTCTGGTTTTCGGAATCCATATAAAGATTACGTATAAAGTTTCAATTAGTAAAACGCTCCAACCCATTACAGTTAGTATATATGAGTTTTCTGCCAAGAATGTAAAATCGATATTAAAAATACTATTGGCGCTCCATAAGTGAATAGATTTCCAGATAGCTTCTCCATTCCACCACGTAATTCCCATCATTTTAGAAAGTCCTGCATAGAAATATACCATACAAACATTGAATTGTAAAAGTCTTTTGAATAAGGTTACATTTAAGTTGTTTCGATCTCTCTTTTTAAAGATAAGATTGTCGATGGAGTGAAAATATCCTGAAGGAAATATGATTAAGTAGAATAATGATGTCACCATGAAACCATCTATTCCGTAAATATATGTTCCTGAATATATTGCTTTGTATAAAAGCAACGTCATTATCGCAGAAAACCGTGTACATAATCCAAACATTAATGCCAACAGAAAGAAAATAAAGGTTCCTATAAATCCGTTTGTTGTCACACTTTCTGAAATTCCGTAACTTTCAAAAAAGGTAATGATTTGTGTGAATGAAATCATTTGATTGGACAGAAAAAATTCGCGAATATCGTGCGGAATAATTCCTTGTTTTCCAAATAACTTACTGAAATCCAATATGATACTCATTAAATGGATAAGGATAAAAACACTTGTTCCTATTCTGAAAAAGGCAATAAATGATCCTTTGGTATTATCTTCTTTGAAGAAGAATGTATGTATTTTTGATTTGATTAACTGCAAAGTATTCATGGTGCTGTAGTTTTTTTAGAATCTAAATGTGTAACGCTCTAAAAGCGCAAGTCTTTCGGTTTTACCATCTAATGTTTCTTGTATTTGAGCAGGTTGGTGAATGTAAATTTCTGAGATTACTTTACTTCCTGTTTCATAAGAATCATTGATGTTTTTTGCAATTTGATGCATCATGACTTCAAAATATTTATCGTAAATTTCGTTTGGTTCATCTAACATAATTCTTTCCATCATTGGAAATGTACAGAGGTTAAAACGCACTTTACTTTCTTTTTGTTGCAAACTTATTGGAGCTTGATGTTCTCCTAATAGTTTACCATCACAATCCACAACTGCAAAGGACATTACAAATTCGCTACCTACATTTGGAGAGTAAAAACCGTATCCGGCATCTGTTCCTGTGTAGTTGGCATATGTTTTAAAAATAGGGCTGCTCTCAATAGCATGCCCTATTTTTAATGCCTTTACGTCTGTCACATCTGGGTTTGTCAACGTATAATAATCTCTTATTAATCCATGTGTATTGATAAACAATAAACAGAATAATTGAATGACGATTAGTGTGACACACACGAAGGTATTTTTGAATGGATTCATAAATCAGAGATTATCTGTTCATGTAACGGTGCATCATTTCATTGATTTCACCATGCGCTTGTTCAACAATTTGAAGATCTTCTTCGTTTAATTCTGCACTCATAGAACCTCCGATGAAAGTTTTTTGTGTAAACTTGGTATCATCATGTGTTTTGTTTCTGAAAATCCAGATTCCACGTGCTGCAGATTCTTCATTGATTTGGTCACTGATACTAATACGTTCCGTTAATTCATCTAATCTGAATACATCTCCGTCTTCTAATGCTACATTTTGTAATAAGAAGTTTCCATCGGCTAATTGTCTTACTGAACTTTCGTTTGTAGTGTTTGTTGTAAAAGAGAATAACATTAAGCTGATCATTGCTACTACTGGTAAAAAGATTTTAGTTTTCATAATTTTAAATTTTAAAGGTTTGATTAATTTTTGATTTTGGTTATAATTGGTATTATTTAAAGTTTAGGTGTGCTACAATTTATCTGTTCATGTAACGGTGCATCATTTCATTGATTTCACCATGCGCTTGTTCAACAATTTGAAGATCTTCTTCGTTTAATTCTGCACTCATTGAACCTCCGATGAATGTTTTCTGCGTAAACTTCGTATCATCATGTGTTTTGTTTCTGAAAATCCAGATTCCACGTGCTGCAGATTCTTCATTGATTTGGTCACTGATACTGATACGTTCTGTTAATTCATCTAATCTGAATACATCTCCGTCTTCTAATGCTACATTTTGTAATAAGAAGTTTCCATCGGCTAATTCTCTTACTGAACTTTCGTTCGTAGTGTTTGTTGTAAAAGAAAAAAGCATTAAGCTGATCATTGCTACTACTGGTAAAAAGATTTTAGTTTTCATAATTTTTCTATTTAATGGTTTATAATAAGTAAGGTTTGATTAATTGCGTACTCTTTTTTTTAAAGGCTTTTCGGCAACCGCCTTGTATAATGTTGCAACAAAATTACATTTGCAATTAACGACGCAATTATCACATTTTCAAACACTTACTATTGCCATTTGTAAATACAACCACCTGATTTATAAATATCACGTACCTACTTTGTATCGGTTTTTACGTAAACACTGGCTTGACGGACGAAAAAGGCATAATTTTCATAAATTCAAGGAGTTGTAGTGTTCTTTTTTGTTTTGCTAAAAAAAGAGTGAAATAGGCGTAAAATAAGGGTTTATGAAGCTATTGATTTGTAAATACCACTTGTGGCAAAAAGAAAATTGAGTGCTTTTTTTATGTTTTCTGCGTTTTTTGGGTTTGTTTGAAGAAAAAATGGCAAAATGTGATCGTTTGTGGCTTTTTTGAACTTCTTTTTGGAAAGAAATTGTTCTCTTTGAAAAGTTTCCGTTATCTATTTTCTGTTTTTTTGATTCCAGGTAGTTTTTGAGATGATTTTTCTGGAATATTGTACGATTCTAAAGTTGAAGTGTGATCTATTTTAACGAAAACAACAAATTATGCCGAGTTTCATCTGGCGGAAGCCTAGAAAAGAATAGTTTTGATGGAAATTGTTTTTCTTGCAGAAGAATTATATTTAAAATTACCCAAAAGAATACATGGAAACTCCGAAAACAACACATAAAATTATAAGCTTTGGGAAGTTTTTGATTGTACTAGGAGCAATTTTTGGAATTCATCCATTTGCAGTTATAATCAGTATTCCTTTGTATGTAATTGGACTAATTATCATTTGGAAATCAACTATTGTTTCTCGGAAAAGGAAGATAATTTGGACAATTGCGCCAGTGTTCGGAATTTTTATCGTTTGGATTTTGATTATACTCATCACACTTATTTTTGACTAAAATAAGATGTTCTTCAACCAATTTTAAAGACTCCTATTTTTTGCTATTTCACAGCGTTTTAGGCACAAAAAAAGAGCGCTGAAATCAGCACTCTTTTTAAACACTTTAATGTAAATTATAGTTATATGCTACTAAATTTTGGCTATTAAAGGTTTTATGTTTTTCTTTTTTTGATTGACTAAAGGCTGCTATGGTTAAACAGCCTTTAGTCTTGTAATCAAAATATAGAAGTTGTAATTATTGTAAAGGTAATTACTATATAAAGAGGTAACTTACTCCTCTTTATACGCTTCTAGTTTTTCGGCTTTTATTGCTTAAAGCCTTTATTGGCTAAGTTTCATGGTGTAAGTTTTTCATATGCTAATTTGTTATTTTATGGTTTTTTTGGGTTCGCTATTATCATTGATTGTTTGTGTTTAATACTGCTAAATAATGGCGTTATTTTCTCTTTATCAAGTGATTCATATTGGGTTTTATAAATATCACGTTCCGTATTTATAAATTCCATGAAAGAAATTTTTCGAAACTTCCTTGTGGTTACTTGCATTCATTGATAGTGTCATTATTGTCTGAAAAAACTATATATTTATGCACGTTTATAACGATTTTACAGGACTATTTTGATTTATTGGATAGTATAGTAGTTGTTATCTCACAATTTTCATTGAATTTTAAACATAAAAATCCTTTTTTAAATGCTTTTTATGTTCGATTCAAAAAAAAATCAAAAAAAGTGAAAAATTACACCCAAAATTTAGCTTCTTTTTTCTGTTTACCTACATCTTTTCTACACAGAAAGTCATTCATTTCTTTTTTAGCAGCTCTTGTTTTAATTGTATGTTGTGCGACTTCAGCATTTTCTCAGCAAAGTGCTAATACTTTTGAAGACCTTAAATCCAAATTCAGCGCTTCGTCACAGAATTCGAAAGAAGCATTGAATGCAGCTACTTTATTTCTGGCGAAAGCCAAAGAAGCCAACGACGTAGCACGAATTGTAGAAGGTTATGAGTTGTTGATATCAAATTACAGTCACACACCAAAAGCAATTTTTTATACAGATAGTATTATTTTGTTAACCAAAAATACAAAGCTTGACAATTATCCGGCGGAAGGTTATTTGAAAAAAGGAATCCAATTATATTACAACTCAAAATACAACGACGCGCTCAATAATTTTGCTACAGCTAATGACATGGCGTTGGCGAATAAGAATATTAGACAGCAAATTTCTATTAAACATTATATAGGATTGCTAAAAAATGTAAGCGAAGAACGCGAAGAAGCATTACAAATTTTTCAAGATAATATTGCGTTTATTCTCAAAAATGATTTTCAGAAAAAAGATTCTGATCAGTATTTAAAATCGTTGTTTGCATTGGCAGATTCGTATAATAAAAATCGTGTGCTCGATTCTGCGGAAGTTGTACACCAACGCGGAATTAAAGCAAGTTTGCAACATCCGAATAAGTATTTGTATCCTTGGTTTTTAACTTCTTATGGAATTACTTCTTATTATAAGGAAAACTACGCCAAAGGAATGGACAGTTTGTTGAAGGCAACAAAATTCTTAAAGACGAATGAAAAAACCTTGTGTTCTAATTATTTATATATCTATCGATGTTTGAAGAAACAAAATAAAACGGAAGAAGGAATTACGTATTTATATAAGATAGATTCTATTTATCAGAAAAAACCAAAAGTAGTTTTTCAGGCTAGAGAAGCATACGAACTTTTGAATAAGGAACATAAAGCCGCTAAAGATGCGGAAAAACAATTGGCGGTGATTGAGAAGTTATTGGCAGTAGACAAAATTATCACAGATGAATATCAAAATTTAGGAAAAAAGATTGTCCAAAAGTATGAGACTCCATTAATATTGTCTGAAACTGAGGAATTAATTAGTCAAAAAGAAGAATTGATTAGTCAATTGAAAGATGAAAATTTCTTATCTGAAAAGATAGTTATTGCACTTATTATTATTTCTGTGTTGTTAGTACTTGTCGTTTTTTACTTCTTCCGAAGAAATGTAGTGCAACGAAAACGTTTTGATTCAATAATGGAAGAATACGAGCAGAAAAAAGTTCTGAAAGAAAATGAAAATGAAACACCTTTAATTGAAAAGATAACTGCAGCTGTTTCCCAAAAAGAAGATCTTGGATTGCCAAAAGAAATTGTTGATAGTATTTTGATTAAACTGCAAAAGTTTGAAGATACACATCGATTCACTAAAAAGAATTACACGCAAACAAAACTCGCAAAAGAGTTAGATACTAATAGTACCTATTTGTCAAAAATTATCAATATGACCAAAGGTATGAACTTTGCAAACTACATGAATGAGTTACGAATTGATTATGCAATTACGCAACTTAAAGAGAATAAAGTGTTCCGATCTTATACAATAAAAGCCATTGCTTTGGAAGTTGGTTTTAATAATGCACAGTCATTTTCTATTGCTTTTCACAAAAAAACGGGCATTAATCCGTCATACTTCCTAAAACAACTTGAAAATCAAAAATCTGTTATAACTACTTAATTTTCAATATTTTAAATTTTAATTTTCATCGTGATATTTGTAAATACCACCATACTTCATTATTATTATGTATAGTTTTCTACTACATTTACATCGTAATCAAAAATAACTTAACACTATGAAAACTACTAAAAGAAACTTCGGGAAATTAAATTTATCAAAATTAAACATCGCTAAAGTAGGAGACATTAATAATTTGTACGGCGGTTCAATTCCAAAAGAAACTGATAATTGTAATACAAATGAAATTTGTACTTACAATTGTGGAGGCGATACTATAGACACACAATAGAATAAAATTTTATATTACTTTTTTTTCATATCATAAAATGCTATTTCAGATATCGTGTAAAATATCTTGATGTAGCATTTTACATTTCACATAAATACTATCTTTTTTTCAATCATTAATGAAGCATTCATTTATCATATACCTATTAATTTCCGTATTGTTGATTCAATGTATTGAGAATGAAAATCACTCTAAAATTACAGTGGAAAAACCTGTAATTGATACTTATTTCTCAAAAGAGATTGAAGATCCATATCAATATTTGGAAAATTTAAAAGATACAACCGTACTTTCTTGGTTGTCTTCTCAGAATACATATGCAGAAGAGATACTTCAAAATATTTCGGGACGAGATGCATTATTGAAAAAGATGAAAGCGTACGACGAATTGCGCTCAGAAACTATTTTTGACTTAAAAATAGTCTCACCAAATGTTTATTATTACTTGAAGTATTCAGAAAATCAAGAGGCAACTATTCTTTATTTCAGAGCAGGAGTTGATGGAGAAGAAACTGAAATTTTTAATTCACAAGATTATAAATCAACTTCGCAAGATCAATATATTATTAATTATTTTCAGCCAAGCTGGAATGGTAAAAAAATAGCCATTGGTTTTACTAAAAACGATGAAGAATTCTCAGAAGTTGTGGTGTATGAGTTAGAAAAAAAACAGTTTAACAAAGAAGTTATTGACCATTGTTGGCCATCTGAATTGGGCGGAATCAACTGGTTGGCGGACGATTCTGGTTTTATATATTTACATATTCCAACGATTGACACAACGTCTCCCAATTATATTTTAAATTCCGCAACCGTGTTGTATCGCTTAGGCGAAAATCCAAAAAATTTACAGATCATTTTTTCAAAAGAAACACATCCGCAACTTAATTTGAGTGCAGCAGATTTTCCTATTGTGAATATTTTTGGGAAAGATCAAAAGTATATGTTTGGTAGAGTTGGCGGCATTGGTTTTAAGGATTATTATTACGCGCCAATAACCGAATTAGAAAAGAAAATCGTTACCTGGAAACCGCTTTTTAAGAAGAAACATAAGGTTGAAAAATTTATTCCATATGCTGATGAAATTTACTTTTTGAGCGCACAAAAAGCATCAAATTTTGGCATTTACAAAACTGATTTTGATAGTTTAAATTTTGATATGCCAACCGAAATTATTCCTGCAGAAAAAGATCAGATTTTAAAGGATTTTACAATTACCAAACAAGGATTATTTTATACAACTACTAAAAATGGCGTACGCGCGAGTTTGTATCATTTAAAAGATGCAACTATTGAAGAGATCCAATTGCCAAAATCGTCTGGAAGTATTAGTTTATCTACGATTGGAATAAACTTTCCGCATTTATGGATTGAAGTTGAAAGTTGGATAAGTCATAAAAACAGGTATTATTATGAAAGCGATACGAAAGCTTTTAAGGAAGAGAATTTGACTCCTGTTATAGATTATACAGAATTGGAAGATATTGTGGTAAAAGAGATTGAAATCACATCTCACGACGGAATTCAAGTGCCATTATCAATCATTTATAAGAAAGGAATGGTGAAAGATGGCAAAAACCGCATGTTATTGAATGGTTATGGTGCGTATAAGTGGATAAACGCGCCTATGTTGTATCCGTATTTGTTACACTGGATTCGTGAAGGTGGCATTTATGCAGTTGCACATGTGCGCGGCGGCGGCGAAAAAGGTGATACGTGGCATAAAGGCGGATTTAAAACGACAAAACCGAATAGCTGGAAAGATTTTATTGCGTGTTCTGAGTATTTAATTTCAGAAAATTATACGTCTCCTGAACGATTTGCAATTTGGGGCGGAAGTGCTGGCGGCGTTACTATTGGACGCGCTGTTACAGCCAGACCCGATTTATACGCCGCTGCCGTAATTAGAGTTGGTTTGTTGAATACGTTGCGTTCTGAGATTGCGCCAAATGGTCAAAATAATATGAAAGAGTTCGGAACTATTAAAGATTCCACCGAGTTTGAAGCATTGTTAGAAATGGACGCGTATCATCATGTTGAGAAAGAAACCGCATATCCCGCAATTTTATTAACCGCCGGATTGAATGATTCTAGAGTTGCCGCTTGGCAACCTGCTAAGTTTGCTGCACGTACGCAAGCTGCTACCAATTCTGACAATCCAATTTTGTTGTCTGTAAATTTTTCCGAAGGTCACGGGTTTGATCGCACCCAAAAAAGTAAGCGTGAAGAACTTGCCGATATTATTTCTTTTTTGTTGTGGCAAACTGGGAATGAGAAGTATAGCGTGACTAAAGGATTAAAAAATTGAATCATTGAAAGGGTATTTTCTTTATTTTTTTGTCGCTTTCGCTGGATTCTACTTGGTACTGATAAAAGCTTTAAATTTTCAAGTTTATCTAAACGTATCTTTTTTTAATAATTTAAGTTGGTCTTTAAATGTTTTTAAAAGATATTCATAGGATTCTGATTCATTTTTATGATACGTTATTGAACTTTCTTGTCCTTTTTCATCATAATAAAAAAGTCTCCATAATCCATCAAGGTTTTCAAGAATCATGGCATCAATTTTTAGTCCTTCATTTAAAGAATAATCAGAATCTATTAATCCTAATTTAGATAGTTCTTTTTTTAATTCTTGTTTTGTCATGTTTTATAATTAAAAAATTGAAGATTCAACAATTGAAAAAATTCAAATTGATACATTTTTTGCTACAAATTAACGAATAGTTTTGGCTTGTTTATCGGCACGAGTTACAAAACTCGCGCTAGCCGTTTTTTTGAATTAAAAATTGAATGATTCAACAATTGAAAAATTTTACATTTTACATTTAGAGTTTTTCGGTTTTCGGTTTTCGGTTTTCGGTTTTCGGTTTTCGGTTTAATCTAAAAAGTAATACTGTAAATACAAATTTTATTCAATAGAAAAGCTTCAAATTGATACCTTTTTTTGCCACGAATGCACGAATGGTTTTTAGCTTGTTTGTCGGCACGAGTTACAAAACTCGCGCTAGCCGTTTTTTTGAATTAAAAATTGAATGATTCAACAATTGAAAACTTTTACATTTTACATTTTACATTTAGAGTTTTTCGGTTTTCGGTTTAATCTAAAAAGTAATACTGTAAATACAAATTTTATTCAATAGAAAAGCTTCAAATTGATACCTTTTTTTGCCACGAATTCACAAATAGTTTTAACTTGTTTCTCGGCACGAGTTACAAAACTCGCGCTAGCCGTTGCCACGAATTCACGCATGGTTTTGGCTTGTTTATCGGCATGAATTGCAAATTCGCGCATGCGAAAAACTAAAAAATCCAATAATCTAAGATGTCTAAAAAAAGTCAAAAAAAAGAGCGCTATTGCTAGCACTCTTTTTTTATATGATATAAGGAATCTTACATTCCTGTTACTTTTACATCGTCAATGTGGTATCTTGTTTCTGCTCCACCTGCAGCACCTAAGTACTTAAATCCAATATGTACATCTCCATCTAAACATGAGATGTTTATATCAGAACCTACAAATGAACCAAATCCGCCGCTTCCAACTGGAATGTTTGCATCTAGTAAAGCCCATTCTGCTGTTGTTGGATCTCCAGTAAAATCTGTTGAAACATATACTTCTAAGATTGTTCCTGTTTCAAAGTTTGCAGAAACGTTAAAAGTTAATTCTTCTTGCGTTGTAGCATCTAAGTTGATTGTCGGTGTTACTAACCAAACTTCCATAGGATCTTCTCCTGTACCGAAAGCAGATATTACCATGTATCTATCTCCACTGAATGAACCATCTTCATAACGCTCAGAACCACCTGAAACGTTTACGTTTGTCCATCCTAAAGCATCTAATTGTGCTTCGTTTGTAATTGTTTCGAAATCTTGTTCAAATACAGTTACAGCACTAGAAACTGGTCCTTGACAGTTTAAGATATCTGGATCGCAACGTGTAGTTTCTGTAAAGTTAATATCTGCAAGCGTATTCAATACTAATACATTTGTATCATCTCCGAAATCTCTTGTGAAAACTCCTTGAATTGTTCCTTTGTTTTCATCTATTGTTAATGATTTGAAATCAGCAAACGTACTTGTTTGTAATGCAATTGATCCACCAGCAACACATTCTTCAATACTTCTGAATCCATCAAAACTATCAGAAGCTTCACCTGCATAGGTTAATCCTAATTGGTTTAATCGGAATTGTGCATCTTGTAATTGAATGAATGTATTTTCATCAGCTTCCGTTAAATCGCCAACTGTTGTTACTTTTGGCTCAATCGTAGCTACTTCTGCTCCACGTATTACGAAATCTAACAATTCAAATGATTGAATTTGATCGATGTCGTTACCATTTGCTTTTCCAATAGCGTATACTCCATTTTCTAATCCGATCGCTAAACCGTTCATTCTGATATATACTTTTCTACCAAATTCGTAACTGTTGAATAAAGCAGATTGGTTGATATCTACACGGAATCCTAATCTTGGATCAGCCGCAGGATCAGATGCATCTTTTTTGTTTTGAATTACTAATTCTTCAAAGAAGTTTCCAGCTTGATCGCTAGATACTACATATCCTTCAATGATGATTTCAGCTTCGTCAAGCGCAATTAGTGCAATGTCGTCTCCACTGTTCACCGCTTGTTGGTATCGTGCTACCATATTACTAAAAGTAGCGTTTGCAGTTAATCCTGGATCTACAGTTGTTGTTCCTGAAGGAATTGCAAATTCATCGTCTTGAACACAAGAAGTAATAGCTAATCCCATAATTCCTAAGACAGCTATTAGACTAAAAATTTTATTTGCTTTCATTTGTTCGATTTTATGTTTTTTCTGCGCAACACATAAAGTTACACAATCTTTTTTTGTTTTTTATTAGAATCTAAAATATAAGTTTAAGAAATAAGTTCTTCCTCTACCGTACCAATATCTGTTTCCAAATACTCTTGTTTCTAGTGCAGAATCGTCTCTTAGTTCTCTGAAATTCGCATTTCTTCCTTGCTCAAAACCTCCAGTTTTGTATTCTTTTCCAAATACGTTGTTGATACTTGCAAAAAGACCAACATAGTAGTCTCCTAACTTCCATGATTTTCCACCAATAAGGTTTACAAGCATGTAATCGTCAAATTGTTCTTGTCTTAATAATTCACGTGCCGCTTCTGGATCGTAATCATTAAACACTTGTCCATCAAAATCTGTGTAGAAGTTGCTACTTCTTTGTAATGGACTTACGTCGATATATGCATTAGAGAAGAAATTCGTAGTAGCTCCAAACCACCAGTAATCTGGATCTCTATATTCAAATCCTGCTGAAAACGCTCTTTGCGGTCCACCAGCAATTCTGTAATCTTTTAAGGTAGATTTTCCTAAGTAACGAGTTCCATCTTCAAAATCTTCAGAAGATAAGTATAAATCAGGATTGTTATCATATGTATATTGTCCTAACGATGCTACACCTTTTAACTTTATAGTAGAAGTTGCTTGTACTTCAATTCCAAATTCAGCTCCTATGTGTCTTTTGTCAACACCTTGTAAAATTTCTTGAACAAACGCTTGATTGTCTCCACCAATTCCATCTGCAAAGAAGAAAGAGATTTCGTTTGCATCTTCCATTTTTGTGTAATAACCAGTTAATCTAGCTTTTACTATTGGAGATCTGTAGATGTAACTTGCATCAAACGAAGTAATTTTTTCTTCACTGATGTTTGGTACAATATTATGATTTTCTCTAGAGTTAGAGAATGTGTTACGGATTGATGGTGCTTTTGTTATGTAACCAGCATTGAAATCAAATACGTGACGACCTGTTAATTTATAAGTCAATCCACCTTTTGCTCCAATTCCTGTAAATGATTGTTGTTCGCCTTCTCCAAAAGAGTTATTGGCAAAACCTCCATTTTGGTAGATACCGTTACGTTGGTATGTTGTGTTTTCAACACTAGCAGCTACAAAGAAATCTACTTTTTTGTATTTGAATTGTGCTTGTGCAAATCCTCCAATTGTATTTGATTGAATTTCGAAGTTGTATTTGAAACGATCTCCGACAGTAACCAATCTGTTTGGATTTCTAACATCGTTTTGTACGCTGTTTGGGTTTCCAATAAAATCATCCGCAAAGTTGTCCACATCTAAATAGGATCTTCCACCAAGTAAATCTGTAACTTCTGCAAAGTTTTCAGAGGTTAATGATGTAAAGCTTGCACCAGCATTTAACGTAATATTATCGTTGATTGCTGTGTTTAAGATTGTGTTTGCTATGAATTGCTTATCATCCGTTCTATCTTCGTATACAATATTTACTGCATTTCCACCAGCAACTAAGTTACTTTGGTTTGCAGCGTATAATGCTACCCAATTAAGTTGTCCGTCATTGATAAATTGCTGTTGTGCTCCAAATTCTAATCCTGGATTTTCAGGATTGTTTCGTGCAAAGAAACTCGGTAATTTTTGGTAGTATGTTGGACTTGGGTTTGCGCCACTTCCAATTGGAAATCCGCTAACATCTAAGTCAGTTCCTCCAAAGTCAATACGACTTCTACCTTGCTCACCAAATTGGTACGCAACATTTGTTTGTAATCTAGTATTTTCTGCAATATCCCAATAATGGTTTAGCATTAAGATTGGTTCCACAACTCTACGAACACGTGAGTTCCGTTTTTTACCATCTTGATATCCCCAATAGTCATTGTACTCAATTCCTTTTAGATCCCACACTTCTTGTGTGTTTGCTGAAGATTGTCCTCTTCTGTTTGGCGCATACATTCCTGTAAAGTTTAGGCTATGCTTGTCATTTAATTTCTTTTCAACTGAAACGAATAAAGAATTTGCGTCGTAGAAAGTACCGTCGTTAAAACCTTCATCTCCCCATCTTCTTCCGGCAGAAACCGTGTAAGCCCATCCACTTTCAAGTAAACCAGAAGAATATGTTGCCATAAGTCTGTTGGTATAACTTCTGTTAGATGACGAATACGTTACTCTACCACCTTCTCTGTATTCAGAAGCTCTGGTATTGATATTTGTTGTTCCTAAGATTCCGCCAAAAGTATTGTCGTTAGCGCTTAGTCCATTCGTAAGTTCTTGATTTCTTACGACATCATTTAATCCTCCCCAGTTACTCCATTGTGGTCTTCCATTGAACTGTTTGTTCATTTTAACACCATTAATAAGTACTGTTCCATTCTCAGAATCTAATCCTCTTACTCTAAAGAAAGTAGAACCAAATTCAAACGCGGCAGTTCTTAAATAGATATCTCTTGACGATTGTAATAGTCCTGAGATGTTGTCTGCTGCTGTAGAATCATCATTTAATTCATCATCAGTTAAAGATATTAGTGTAACATCTTCCTGGACGAATCTTTTTAACAAAATTGTTCCTAAGTCAATTGCTTGACCATCAATAACGGTTACTGGCATTCTCAAAATTGAGTATCCATCTTTAGTGAATGTTACATCCACTTCACCCGCTGCAATATTTGTTAACTTAAAGACTCCAGATGCATCCGTAGTAACTTCTATGTTATTGTTACGTGCAACTGAAACCAAAACATTTTGGACAGCATCATCTGTATTGGCGTCAATTACTTTACCTGTAATTGTGTTTTGTCCGCTGACAAACCAAACTGATAGCAATCCAAATAAAAAAATAAGTTTTTTCATACTGTAATTTGCAATTAATTATTATTAACGTTTAAAAATCTTTAATAACGACGCGCAAATGTACATTTTTTATAATTAATAACTACTTTTGGTCTAGCTTTTGCAAAGATTGTTTAAGATAACATAACATTGATTAAATGAAAAACCTTAAATCCTTAGTAATACTTGCTTTTTTATTAGCATCTACCCACGGTTGGGCACAGAAAAAGAAGCAATTTAAAGTACAAACGATTGCATTTTATAATGTAGAAAATTTGTTTGATACTATTAATGATCCATTGAAAGACGACGAGAAAAGTCCGATGATGGAAATTCAAAGAGATCGTTCAAAGATATATGCAGATAAAATCTCAAAACTTGCGCGCGTTATTTCCGATATTGGCTATGATGTTGCCAAAACATCACCCGCTATTTTAGGTGTAGCCGAAGTTGAGAATAAGCAAGTGTTGGAAGATTTGGTAAATGATCCTCAGTTGAAAGATTCTGATTATGGTATTATCCATTTCGATTCTCCTGATAAGCGAGGAATTGATGTAGGCTTGTTGTATAAACAAGATATTTTTCAACCGCACAGTTTTTCAAAACATCCGTTGTTTATATATAATGGAGATAAAAGAGTCTACACAAGAGATCAGTTATTGGTTTCTGGAGTGTTAGATGGTGAAGAGATACATATTATTGTAAATCACTGGCCATCGCGTAGTGGCGGAGAAGCGAGAAGCAGACCAAAACGTGTGAAAGCCGCAGAATTGAATAAACGTATTATTGATTCGTTACAAAACGTTGATAAGAATGCAAAGATCTTTACCATTGGCGATATGAACGATGATCCTTTTAACGCAAGTATGAAAGATGTACTGAAAACTAAAGATGATCGTGAAGATGTGAAAGGAAAAGATTTGTTTAACCCAATGGGCGGAATGGCCAAGAGCGGAAATGGAACGTTGGCATATAGAGATGGTTGGAATTTGTTTGATCAAATTATATTTACAGCGCCATTGTTAGAGAAAGATTATTCTGAGTATCGCTATTATAAAGCGGGAATTTATAATAAAACATATTTATCTAATAAGCGTGGACGTTATAAAGGCTATCCTTTCAGAAGTTTTTCTAGCGGAAGTTATACAGGTGGTTATAGTGACCATTTTCCTGTGTATGTGCATTTGATTAAAGAAGTTAAATAATCTTTTTAATGTGTCAATTTGAAGATTTGCTGATTTGAAAATTGACGTATAGAAATAAAAAAATCCTTATCGTAATTGATGAGGATTTTTTGTTTAATGACATTGTTGATATAAGATTTTAGATCGCTACGCTTTTAGAATAAAGAGTTAAGATGTGATGTAATTACCAACAGAAATCTCAATACTCATATCTAATTACTCAATTCTATTGAATAGCCCTGATTGCAGCGGCATCCTTTTTTTGCTTTGCCTTGAGGCAAAAAAAGATATAGCGGAAAGCAGGAAATAGCTTCAAAAAAAGATGTGAGACTTGTTTGGTATAATAAAAAATCCTTGCCGTACTAGACAAGGACTTTTGTGTGTTATAATCCTAACCACTGACTCCAAGGTAATCTGGATAGTATGAGTAGTAATCCTAAACCGTAAAAGAAAGCGATTTTACCAAAAGCTCTTTTGTCAGTTTGTTGCTTTTTGTGTTTAGACCAACCAATTGTGATCAATACGATTGCTATGATTACAATGAAAGGATGTTCTAAGGCAAGTAAACGTTGTGCTGAAGTCATTCCGCCCATTCCGTTTGTAGAAATCATTTTCATTCCGAATGGAGATATAAAGTATAGAATTAATCCGATGAGTAATTGTAAGTGCGTAAAGATGAGTGCGAATAGTGAGATTCGCAAGTCTTTGGAAACGAATTTTTTGTTGGTTGCAAATCCTATGATTGCGTTTGCCACAGCTATTATTAAGATAAGAAGGACAAAATAAGCAAAATAAGAATGCAGGTTTTTTACGTGTTCGTACATAGGTTTGTTTTTAGTTGATATACAAAGGTACTTATTTTTATGAAACAAAAAACCCTGTCGATTGACAGGGTTTTTAGAATTTATGTTTTAGAATGCTTTATACTTTCTTTCTTAGAATGTATAACGTAAGCTAAAGTTCCATGTTCTTCCAAATCCGAAGAATGCTTTGTTTGCTGTGTCAATTCCATCATACGTATTGTCTCCTGGATTCGCAAAAATGTTTGTTTGCGATTCAGCTAAATACGTTGTATTGAATAAGTTGTTTACGTTGATTCTGAAAAAGATATTGTTTTCTTTTTCTTTTCCAACTAACCACTTGTATGACATACCACCTTCAAATAATGTGTAAGCTGGTAATTGTAAAGAACCTTGATGATCTACCTCATCAAAATCTTCAGCGTTGATGTCTGCGTATAAGTTATCAGCTCTGTACCAAGCGATATCGAATTTTAAACGCTCTACTGGCTCAACAATTGCAGCTAAACGCATTGTTGTTTGTGCAGCGTTTCCAACTTTAACACCATCTAAGAATAATTTGTTTTCTCCAATTACAGTATTGTTTTGGTCAAATGCAGGACCTGCAACATTTCCACCATATTCCCAGTTTCCAAAAGAAGCCATTCCTCTGAATGTTAACATGTGGACTGGTTTGTAAGTGAATTCTAATTCAGCTCCCATGTGGATTTGCTCTAAACCTTGTAAACTTGTAGTTCCTTGCTCATCATCAGAAGAGTCCGTTGGTGTATTGTTTACATCAAATCTACTTGAGATTGAAGAGTATCTATCTGTCCAAGAAGTTCTGTAAAGGTTTACGCTTACATTTAATTTTTCAGACTTATATCCGTATCCTAATTCAGCTCCGAATACTTTTTCATTTCTGTAGTCATCATTTAGAGTATTTGTATTACTAAGATATACAGCATCAAATGAAGGTTGTTTTGTGTAATATCCAGCATTAGCGAATACGTTATGGTTTTCGTCAATGTTGTAGTTCAATCCACCTTTTACTGTTCCTCCTAGAATGTTTTCCCAATCAGTACGTTGTCCAGCTGCAACTGTTTCTCTAAATAAATCTTCTCTACTAAATCCTTGGTTTGACCCAGAGAATTGTACGAAAGCAGAAATTGCATCTTTCTTATATTCTAACTGACCAAATAAACCTAACCAACGTACATATCCTATATTGTAGTAGTTGATTTTATCTTCATCATCAATATCTTTAAACACGTTAAGGATAGAACCAAAATCAGAAGCATATGTGTTTGTTAATACTCTGTCAGGATTGTTTACATCTGAATCATCTCTATATGCATCAGCACCTAATAGATTATCTAGTCTTCTGTAATGGAATCCTTTGTAGCTTCTTGCATCAAATCCAACATCTAACGTTAAGTTATCGTTGATTCTTGTGTTTAAGTTTGCTAATAAACCAAACCAGTTATGAGAGTTTATAGAAGCTCTTCTAGAGATACCATTGTCTCTACTGTCGTTAATAAATAAACCATTTTCCTGATCATTTCTCTGAAGAGTTTCTCCATTAGGAAATGTTGTAAGTTGACCACTGTTGTACTGTACAATTTTGTCCCACTGTACTTCACCATTTGTTGGACTTCTATAAAGGTCACTGTTTGCAAAGTTGAATCCTGGTAATCTTCCGATGTCTCCAGTTCCTCCACCTCTACCAAAAGAAGCGTATCCTACTGTAGATAATTTAGTGTCGTCAGAAATGTTCCAATCCCAGTTTAATGATAATACTGGTTTGTGGTAAAAGTTTCTTCTCCAGTTAAACTCTTCACCATTTAATGTTCCATGGTTAAAGTTATACTTGTCACCAAATTGTTGATATTGTGCAATTGTTGCTGCGTTAAAGAAACTTGTTGTTCTTTGGTTGTGAACCTGTGGCGCACCAGTTGCAGTAAATTGAATATCATGTTTTCTGTTTTCGTCAGTCCATCCAAATCCTAAGAAATAGTTGTATCCTTCAAAAGCAGTTCCGTTAATGTAACCGTCTCCTGCAGTTCTACTGAATAATCCAGTAAATGCAAATCCACTTTCCATTCTTCCTGTAGAATAAGAAGCAATTGTTTTAAGATAGTTATCGTTCCCTAATGTAGTTCCAACAAATCCACCTTCATTTCTTTCTGTAGTTTTTGTTACAATGTTTAATGTACCACCTACAGAAGATATTGCTAATTTAGAAGAACCTAAACCTCTTTGAATCTGAATTGCAGAAGCAACATCAGCTAAACCAGTCCAGTTACTCCAGTATACAGCTCCGTTTTCCATGTCGTTTACAGGAACTCCGTTTACTAATACTGCCGTGTTTCTTTGATCAAATCCACGAATGTTAATTCTTGAATCTCCAAATCCTCCACCAGATTTCGTAGCATACACAGAAGGTGTGGCATTTAATAATTCTGGAAGTTCTTGGTTACCCAATCTTTCAACAATTTCTTCAGCTCTAATAGTAGATACTGCTACAGGAGTTTCGCGCTCTTTCGCGATATCAACTATACCAACAATTACTACTTCGTCAAGAGAATTATTAGAAACTAACGTAATAGTTCCAATATCTTTTGTTCCACTAGTTACATTGAATGTAACAGTTTTTGTTCCAAATCCTACGTATGATACTTCAATTGTACCCGTAGCACTCTTTACATTTAATCTAAATTTCCCATCAAAGTCGGTTGATGCTCCATTTGTTGTTCCTTTCACAACTACACTTGCTCCTGGTAATGGTCCTGTTTCAGAATCTACCACTTTACCTGTAATTGTTCCCTGAGAAAAAGCAACTGATGTTACTAAGAACATCGCTACTATTAAAAACAAATTGTTAATCGTTTTCATAAGTTTCATTAGTTTATTTAATGCCGCAAAAATCGTGTTTATTGTGCATGCATATATTAAGCGAATGTTAAATGTTTTAACATTTTATCAAATTTACATTTTTAACTTATTTGTTTGTTTTGTAGAGAATTAAGATATAAACTAAATTATTAACAATTATTTCCTGTTTTTTTTGAAGAATCTTAAAAGATTAGCTGTTGAAGCATCATGTTTAGCAATTTCGTCTCCTTTAATATCTTTCAAAATTTTAGTAGCGAGTTGTTTTCCAAGTTCAACTCCCCATTGATCATAACTAAAAATATTCCAAATAACTCCTTGTACAAATATTTTATGCTCGTATAATGCAATTAATGCACCTAAACTTTTTGGCGTAAGTTTATCAATTAAAATCGTATTTGTTGGCTTATTTCCTTCAAATATTTTATATGGAAGTAATTTTTCTATTTGAGAAGCTTCCATTCCTGAAGATTTTAATTCTGCTAGGACTTCTTCTTTTGTTTTTCCGTTTAATAAAGCTTCCGTTTGTGCAAAATAGTTTGCCATCAATTTTTCATGATGATCTTTATCGTTCTTTAAAGAATGCACATAGCCAATGAAATCCGCAGGAATCAATTTTGTTCCTTGATGAATGAGTTGAAAAAACGCGTGTTGCGAATTGGTTCCAGGTTCTCCCCAAATTAAAGTTCCGGTTTCGTAGTTGACACGATTTCCTTTTCTGTCCACACTTTTACCATTGCTTTCCATAATTCCTTGTTGCAGATATGCCGAAAAACGATGTAAGTATTGTGTGTACGGAATAATTGCTTCACTTTCTGCTCCGTAAAAATTGTTATACCAAATACTCAACAAAGCTAGTACAACAGGAATATTCTGATCGAACTCCGTATTTTTAAAATGCGCGTCCATATCATTCGCACCAGCTAATAATTTGTCAAAATTATCATAACCTGTTGCCAAACTGATCGATAAACCAACAGCGCTCCAAAGCGAGAAACGTCCGCCAACCCAATTCCACATTGGAAATACGTTTTCAGAAGCGATTCCAAATTCCTGTATTTTTTCCAAATTAGTAGAAACCGCTACAAAGTGTTTTGCAACAGCTTCCTCAGACGCATGCGTTAAAAACCATTTTCTAATAGTCATTGCATTTGTCAAGGTTTCTTGCGTTGTAAATGTTTTGGAAACAATAACAAACAACGTCGTTTCAGGATTTAGATTTTTGATCACTTCTTGCACATGATCGCCATCAACATTAGATACAAAGTGTACATTTAAATGATTTTTATAATGTAACAACGCTTCCGTTACCATTGCAGGTCCTAAATCAGAACCGCCAATTCCAATATTCACAACATCTGTAAAGGCTTTTTCGGTATGTCCTTTTTTAGTTCCAGAAATAATTGCATTTGAAAATTGCTTTATTTTTTGCTTAACTTCGTAGATTTCAGGAATAATGTTTTTACCGTCAACATATACTTTTGCGTTTTCTTTTTCGCGCAAAGCGGTATGCAACACTTCTCTACCTTCTGTTTCATTAATGATATCGCCGTCAAAGTATTTTTGAATGTTTTCTTTAAGGTTCATCTCAGTTGCCAACTCCAACAATAAATCCATCGTTTCTTGCGAAATTCTATTTTTAGAATAATCCACATAAAAATCTTTCCAGTGAATGGAAAAGCGATCTGCTCTTTCCGCATCGGTTTTAAAATGTTCTTTTATCTCAAACGATTTCGTTGCATAGAAATGCTCCTGAAGTCTTTTCCAAACTTCAGTTTCTGTGGGATTTATGTTTGTTAACATGGTGTTTATTTTAGTGCAGTTACTGCTTGTTGTGTGAGTTCTTCTTCCGCCGGTTTTGGAGGTTGTATTTTGATACTGTCAATTTGAACTTTTAACGGCTCAATGTGTTTTAAATACGCTATTTTTAGTTTGTCATCTATTGGATCCGCATCTGGTAATTTTTGTTTAAATGGATCTACTTGCTTTCCATTTTTCCAGAAACGGTAACATACATGCGGCCCCGAAGTGTTTCCTGTCATTCCAACCCAACCAATTACGTCTCCTTGTTTTACAAAGTCGCCCACTTTTGCCTTCCGCTTATTCATGTGCAAGTATTGCGTCGTGTATGTACTGTTGTGTTTTACTTTTACATAATTTCCGTTTCCGCCTCTACGGGCAGATTCAACCACAACTCCATTGGCTGTTGAGATAATTGGTGTTCCGCGTGGCGCAGCAAAGTCAGTTCCTTTGTGTGCTCTGATTCGGTTTCCGTATAGTTTGATGCGTCTTCGTAAGTTGTAACGTGATGAAATGCGTACGTTCTTGAAAACAACGGGCGCTTTTAAGAAAGCTCTGCGTAAGTTTTTAGCGTTTTCATCGTAATAATCAACAATTTGTTTTACGCTATCTGTTTCAAATTCAAAGGCATAAAACGGTTCATTGTTGTGTTTAAAGTATGCCGCGTGTATTCTGTCAATTCCCACGAAAGTGGTATCATTTATATATTTTTCGGTATAAATTAATTTGAATTGATCTCCTTTTTGAAGTCTAAAAAAGTCAATAGTCCATGCGTAAATATCTGACATATCAAATGCCAATCGCTGACTTAATCCTGCGTCATCTAACGCGCCAGATAATGAACTTGTAATGATGCCTGAAACTTCTTTTTGTACAATTTTTACAGGTTTGCTTTCCTTGTATGCATTGATAGAATCTTTAAATTTTATCACTACATAATCAATACTGTTTGGTTGATAGATGAAACATTCTGGTCGCTGCAAAGAATCTCCTTTTGTACAAAGTAATGTATATGGTTTTCCAGCAACAATTTTACTGATATCAAATGTATCTTTTGTTTGTTCAACAATATTGAAAACAGTGCCATATCCGATATTATTTTTTTCTAGAATTTTCCCAAAACTATCGCCATTTCTTACGGTATCTTTTACAACTATATAGTCGTTTAAGTTAAACCCAAATTCCATCGGATCAGGAACTGGCGCTTCTATTTGTACAATTTCTTTTTTTTCTTCTTTGGTTTCTTTACACGCATTGAAACCTACTACTAATAATGCAAGCAGTAAAATTTTTCCGATTCTCATTGTTTCTTTTCTGTATTGAGGATATGATCTACCCATTCTTTTCCCCATTCGCTTTTTTCGTTTTCGCTCCAAATTTCAGGAAAAAAAATTACTTTTTGAAAACTTGGCGGCAAATATGTTCTCCAATTTGTTCCTCCAGTAGATTCAACAGTCTTGTTTTCTCTTCTTAAATAACGATATGCAGATCCCATATGCATTAATGGCCAATTGACATTTGCATTCAAATCTAAGCTTTTTAGTGCTGAAATTACGTTTTTGTCTTGTTTTACTTTGATAGGCAACGCTAAATAGCGGTGATATATTGTGCTTATTTTTACTTCTTCAGCAATTCGCATGAAACGTGGCGTGTAGCGATATTCAAATTGTTTGAGTGTGAGCGTTTTTTCGCCCGTTTTACTATCGGTTGCACCTTTTTTCCAATAGATGTTTTCGTAAAGCGCGTCCAATGTATTATTTGCAGAAAATTGATCGCGCACGGAATAATGCACCAAATTTTCAAGTGGCGTCGAGTATAATTCGATCATTCTGTATTGTGCTGATTGAAATCCGCTGGCAGGCAATAACGACATTCTGTAGTTTAAGAATTGTTCTCTTTCCATACCATTTATCATGATTTCGAAAGAAGATGTTAACGCCTTGTAATAATTGTTGATTCTGTGAATGCGTTGCGTAAAAAATTCTGCCGTTTGATCTTTGTCATCAATGACTTGCTTTTGCTCATGAATGATGAGTTTAAAGTACAATTCTGTGATTTGATGATACATGATAAAGATTTCTTCATCGGGAAAAAATGTACGTGGTATTTGTAAACTTAACAGTGTATCTAAGTGAATATAATCCCAATAGGTAAGGTATCTTTGGTGTAATAAACCGTCAAGGTACGAGCCTAAGTCTTGCCCAGAATTTGTGTATTTCTTGTCTAATTTTTCAATACGTTCCGCAATTTCTGGTGGAATTTCCATATTAGTCTACAACTATTTTGAATGGATGTTTTAATCCTTTGAAAGCTTCTAAATCTGCTTTTAATGAACCTACAGCTAAACTTGCTTTGATCCGAATTGGAACTTTGTTTTGATCATTAGAAACCCATAATGTTAAACTTTCATTTTCCTTGAAAACGCGTCCTTTTTGTACATAAGGTCTGAATTTTAAACAAGGAACTTTTCCAAATTTTGTACTCATTGTTTCTTCGCCTAAGTATTTTAGCTTGAATTTGAAGTTTTCTTTGTCAAAAAACATATTCAACACAATTTCATCACCAACTTTTATATCGTCAATATTGTAGTTATTACGCAAGTAGTAGAATGCAGAAACCATGTCTTGTACATCTTTTTCTATGTCGTACTCTGTTTTTGTATTGTGTTTTCTATCGTTGACTAACGCCTTTTCTTTTTCGTGTTTAAAGTCAATTTCCACATCTTTTGTGTGTCCACCTTCGTCAATTTTACGAACAAATTTGTATGGCATTCCAGTTTCTTTGTCAAAATAGCTTTCGTAATTGTCATCTACTTTGAAAAACCAGCTTGCAAATCCTGTAGTTTTTCCTTTTCCTACAACGTGGTATACACTTTTTCCGTTAAGATATTCGTCTTTGATTTCTAAAGTAGCATAACTAGCGTTTATGAATCCGTAGTGAATTCTAAATTTAAACCATTCGCCTGATTGGAATGCGCTTTCTTTTTTTTGTGCTTGCGATGCGATGCATGTGAGCAAGAATAGTATAGTAAGTGTACGTTTCATGTTTGATGTAATGATTTGTAAAAATAATAAAATTCGTATTACTTTTCGTTAATTTATGTAACCTTTACAATTACTATTCCAAAAAAAAGCAAAAAAAAACTCGATCTTGCAATCGAGCTCATTTTTATTAACCAACCAAAACTTTAAATTATGAAAATTTCTCTTCTTAAAGTCGCAAGAGGAAACCACTCTCTCTTGCACTGCAAATATATGACTAGAATTATACTATGCAAGCATAGTATTTGATTTTAACACAACTTTTGCATTCACAACGTATTTTACGATAGTTTAAATTACCTAATTAGTAGCTATTTGTTCAAAAAGCCTGTGTTTTGACTGTATAAATTAACAGAAGTCAATTATTGTATTCGAGAATATGTTGTATATTTCTGATTCAGCCTCAGGACGTATCTTACACATTTACATTATGATATTAAGAATTTCTCACATGCTACAAATTATTTGGGTTCGAAAATTACCTTTTATTATATGTTGCGCACTTATGCTGTATTCCAATTTTGTTTTAGGGCAAGAAGAAAAAACAAAGCTTGAGGAATTAGTTTCTAAAGAAACGCAGTTATTTATTTCGCAATCTGATTCTATAGAAAAGATTGAGGAATTGATTCAAGATATTTTTTACGCGAAAAAAGACACTTTATTGGGTTTACAATATTCTAAATATTTTTTAGAAAGAGGCAAAACACAGGAAAATTATGAGATTCAATATTTTTCTAGCTTTCAAATTGCGTATGTAGAATATAATAGATCTGATTATAAACAAGCATTAAAATATGCGTATCAATCCGTTAAGGTTGCAGAAAAATTACAAGATACTATTAACTCCATAAGTAGTAATATTTTACTTGGCAGTACTTGGTATGTGTTAGGAAATTATGAGGATGCACTTGAATCGTATCTGACAGCGAAAGAATTAGCTTCACATATAGAAAATTCATCTTACGAAATTATATGTCTTACGAATGTAGCAAACACGCGCATCAAACTGAATAGGTATGAAGATGCGCTGAAAAGTTATGATTTGATTATTAAAACTTTGGACGAGAAAAAAGATGCTTCATTTGTGCAGTTTAAAGAAACCTATTTGAGTTCGCTTTTAGGAAAAGGATTGTGTTTAATTGAATTAGGAATTTATCAAAAAGCGCAAGAAACGTTTGATAAAGGTATAAAGTTGGCTGAAGCAAATGATTTGCAAATTTATAAAGGTTATTTCTATATTAGTTTAGGAAAACTTTCTTATGAGAAAAAAGAATATCATGCATCGCTAGGCTTTCTGAAACAAGGAAAAGATAAGCTTCAGAATTATAGCGGTTTGCAGAATAATCTACGCATTGCTGATTATTATGTGGCAAAATGTTATTACCAGCAAAAGAAATATGAAGAAGCTATTTTATTGTTGGATGAAAATTTTGAACGTATTGGCGATAATTTATTAGCTGATAAACTTGAAGAAATGTATCAATTGGCAATTGATATTTCTAAGATTCAAACTGACCAGAATAAGCAGGTAATTTATTATAGCAAATTAAGAGAAATCACCAAATTTAAAAGAGATAGAAAGTCAGCAGCTAAAGATTTGTTACACAACGATGATTTGAAGGATTATGATATTAGGAATGAAAAATTGGAAAATGAGAAAACTCAGAGTTTGATAGATAAGAGAATTATAAGCACAATTTCTATTGTAATTTTGATTCTATTACTGACGATTTTTTTGTTGTATCGCAGAAAAACTAAAATAAAGGAACAAAAGTTTTTGGCAATCATTGAAAAAATTTCACATCATCAACTCAAAGATACATCTCAAAAAGTTTCTCAAGATTATAAAATAAAAGACGAAAAGGCTAAAGTAATATTAGAAAAGCTTCAAGAATTAGAAAACACTCATTTTTATCTTTCTCAAGATTGTAATTTATACACTACAGCAAAATTACTCAATACCAACACGACCTATTTATCTAAAGCATTGAATGACGTAAAAAAACAATCTTTTAATCAATATTTGAATAAACTCCGAATTGACTACGTTTTGGTAAAACTAAAAGAAGATTCTGTGTTTAGGTCGTATACTATTCATGCAGTTTCCAAAGAGATCGGATATAAAAGTGCAACTACTTTCATTAAAGAGTTTAAGAATAAAACTGGCTTAAATCCTTCCTACTATATTAAAAAAATAGAAAATTAGCCTATCATTTTGTTTAAATTTATAAATCTGAATACTCCTTTTTATTCTGAACAATCAAATATTCATACTTTACTTAGAGTATAATTAAAACTCTTTGTTATGAAATTAAAATGTATTACATTCTCAGCAGTATTCTTGTTTTTCTTAGGAACAACAAGTGCGCAAACCATTCCATTTTCTAGAGACAATACCGTTGATATTACCATCTTGGTAAAAGATACTCTTGGAGCTCAAGGATCACAACAATCATTTGAATTTATTGCTTCTGAAACCCAAACCGTACACACTAATAGTAACGTTCGTTTTAGGGTAAAACTTGACTATCAATCTAGTGTAGACAACATTAGCTATTTTAGATTGTACTATAAATTAACCTCTGAAGTTAATGGGTTTACGGTTCCGAATCATGGAATTACAGTGCCTGTATTAATACCTCCTGTACGAAAAGATTCAACACGTGTCCATGTCAATAATCTTCATCTTGGTAGTTATCCTTATGTTATAACAACAAATTATGTGCCTACAGAGACAAGCTACACGGCACAATTTGATTTGGTAAAATATGAAAATGAACTAGATTATATCTATCATGGTAATCATACAAATGGTCCATCTTTACCTGTACACTTAATTACAAATGCTGGCACTTTACCTTCTTCTCAAGGTTCGAGGAATCATTTTTCTATAACAACATATCCAAATCCTAGTAATGAATTTGTAACTATTGACCGTTTTAATGCTTCAACTGAAAATATTCCTTTACAGAAGATTCCATTACAAGTTACGCTGTTTAATAGAAAAGGAATCCGAGTTATTTCTTATAATCTGATGCCGATAAGTGTAAAAAATAATACAGAATTATATAGATTAGATATTACTCAGTTGCCAAAAGGAATGTATTTCTGTAAAATTAAACATGGGAAAAATACACACGTTAAAACCATTGTGAAAAAATAAGTGTACTACACCTTTAAAATATGACCATCTATATAATTTATATAGATGGTTTTTTTTGCGCGTGTAAAGTGTAGCTACTCAAATTTATAAATCTGAAAATGCTTCTGTTGTTTCGGGAAATAATGCCTCATACCTTTGAATAGTTTTGATCAAAACAGGAAGCATCCGAAAATCCTTAATAGAGTAGGAATTAATTTTAGAATTTATAAAGTTATGAAAAAATTCATTTTAAAATCTCGCAATTTTGCACTTGTACTTTTAATGATTGCAGGATCATTGTATATTATTTCCTGTCAAACAGAAGAAATAAGTACAGCAACGGAAGATGTTATTTCCACAACCGATTTAACGGAAAGTCAAAAAATTCAAGGAATTCCGTTTGACCCAGATTTTAGTCCACCAAATATTCCCAATCCACCAACGATAGATGCACATTGTGTTGTAAGATTGGCGTATTTGTCATACTTAGAACGTTGTCCAACGAATGCTTCTGATGTAACCTATTGGATCAATATCTTAAACACTAGAGGGTTTGATGATCTTGCAAAAGGATTTATTACTTCACCAGAAGCTAGCCAGCGATGGAATAGTCGTTACCAAAGTTTTTTAAGTAGAAATAATATCACCAGTTATCAAATTCATAAGAAAATTTACATCGCTTACAGAGGTTTGCTACTTAGAGAACCTGATGTTCCTGGAGGAATATATTGGAATAACATTTTAAATACAAGAGGTATTCTTGATGTCGCCAATGGTATTGGTAATTCTCCTGAGTTCGGAAGAAGATTAAGCGGAATTACTACAGAATGTAACAACGCGGCAAATCAATGTACATTTTAGAAAATTTAGCAGCATTTGATCTTACTGTAAAGTAAATCATCATCAATTATTAACGAACAGTATTAAAAAGCGGAATCCGAAAAGCTTACAGAGTAGGAGTATTTGAAATATAACATCATGAAAAAACGAAAAATGAAAAAATTGGGAATTAGAAAAGCTACGATTTCTCAGCTAACCCAAGATCAATTAAATGGAGGAGGAACAAATACCTGTCACGGTAATTCGTGTTGCCCTACAGAAGCTGCTACGTGTGCAAATACGTGTGCCGCAACATGTGGAGCTACTTGCGGACCAGCTTGTCAACCAACAGGTTACACAGGAGAAACAGGAGATTCTCGATTCTGCCCAACTATAACAGAAGTACCTTAATTACTAACAACGATTGAATTATAAGAAAAGCTGTCAATATATTGGCGGCTTTTCATTTTTAAAAAAAAGCAAAAAAAAACTCGATCTTGCGATCGAGCTCATTTTTATTAACCAACCAAAACTTTAAATTATGAAAATTTCTCTTCTTAAAGTCGCAAGAGGAAACCACTCTCTCTTGCACTGCAAATATATGACGAGAATTATACTATGCAAGCATAGTAATTAACTTTAACACAATTTTTGCATTCACAACGGTTCCTCAAGAAGGTTTTTTGCTGAATTCTCAACTAAAATTCAATTTCTTTGAGAAATATTCAACATTTTATGGTTTTTGACTTTTCTAATTTTGGTTATTTTAGCGTTTTATAGCCTTCTAAATTGGTGATTCCCCAATGTTGAAGCTCGTCTTCACTCCAAAGTTCTGGAAAAAAGATTCTTTTTTGATATTTTGGATGCATATATTTTTGCCAATCGCTTCCGCCTGTCGCTTCTGCATTTCCTTTTTCAGAGTTTATATATTTTCCTGCCGCATGATAATGATGCATTACCCAACTAATATTTACAGTATGATCGTAATGACGCATCGCATTGATGAGTTCTTTATTGTTTTGAAAGTCTCTTGGCAATTGCTTAAATTTTGTCCAAAGGTTAATGGTATTGTATTCTTTCATCCATTCAATGAGTTCCTTTTTATATTTCTCATCAAAATTTACCATCAATTTGCTACGCTTTCCTGTTTTGTGATCGTTTCCTGCAACTTGCCAATACATATTGTTATAGGCGTGTAAGTATGGAGTTTCACGATCAATGGTAGTTCTGAATCTGTAATCAATTAGATTGATGAGTTCCGTTGAAGCAATTTCAATTTTTCGGTATTGCGCAGATTGAAAACCACTTGCTGGCGTTAATGTATCACGGAATTTCATGTATTGATCTACTTCCATTCCATCGCCCATAATGGTAAATGAGTTGGAAAGCATATCAAAATAACGACTGATTCGCATGAGATGCATGACGAATTTTTCGGGTTCAATATTTTCTACATGCGCTATTTGTTGCATTTCCCATAGAATCATCTTAAAAACCAATTCATTGATTTGATGATACATGATAAAAACCATTTCATCGGGCAATTGCGTACGTTGTGTTTGTAATCCTAAAAGCGCATCTAGTTGAACGAAATCCCAGTATTTCATAGGTTCGGCGTGTAATAATCCTGAAAGATGCACATTTGGATCTTGTCCCATATCCAAATATTTTTTGTCTATGGCTGCTAGTAATTCTTCTCTAGTCATGTGTTGTTTTTTTGGAGAGAATGATGTTTTTTATATTGAATTGTCATTTCGAGCGCAGTCGAGAACTTAGAAGTTCTGGTTTCAAAGCTATTTCGACTGCGCTCCATATGAGATTTGTGTATTATTAAGAGGAATATAAAGAACTCTAATTCAAAGATTCATCTATATTATCAGTATTAAAAAACTCATTCAGGTTAATAGCTTTATGAGAATTTTCTAATTCAGCATATACTGACGTAGGCGACAATAATTCCCATTTATATAATGTTTTATAACCTTCTTCTTCAAGGAATTGATTGATACGTTCTATTTCTGCTAAAAGTATTCCCGATAAACTCGCAAGGGTTACATTATATACTCCGTTCTCTTTACGGTTTTTGATTGCTAACTTATTTATTAAATGAGCTAAATCCTGTATTGTTTGAATATGATTATTCATCGTTATTTATTTCCAATTTTTTAAATATTACAATGTTCCGCGCGCTTCTTGTTCTCTTTCAATAGCTTCAAATAATGCTTTGAAGTTTCCGACTCCGAACGATTGTGCGCCTTTTCGTTGAATAACTTCAAAGAACATTGTTGGTCTGTCTACAATTGTTTTTGTGAAAATTTGCAATAAGTATCCTTCGTCATCTCTGTCAATTAAGATTCCGTGTTTTCTGAGTTCTGCGACATCTTCATCTATTTCTCCAACTCTATCTAGTAAGTCATCATAATATTCTTCAGGAACATATAAGAATTCCACGCCTCTTTCCCGCATTTGCGAAACCGTTTCAATGATATTATCTGTAGCAACTGCAATGTGTTGCACGCCAGCGCCATTATAAAAATCTAGGTATTCTTCTATTTGTGATTTCTTTTTTCCTTTTGCTGGTTCGTTGATTGGAAATTTGATTCTACCATTTCCGTTACTCATTACTTTACTCATTAATGCGGTAAATTCTGTTGAGATATCATCATCCGTAAACGAGATAATTTGGGCAAAACCCATTACTTTCGCATAGAAATCACACCATTCTTTCATTTTTCCCCAACCAACATTTCCTACCATGTGATCTATGAATTTTAGTCCAACATCTTTAGGATTATAGTGAGATTCCCATTTTTTATAGCCTGGCAAGAAGAGACCTTTGTAGTTTTTACGCTCTACAAAGATATGAACCGTTTCGCCATATGTGTAAATTCCTGAACGAATTACATGTCCATTCGCATCTTCTTCCTTGGTTGGCTTCATGTATGGTTTTGCGCCTCTTTTGGTCGTTTCTTCAAACGCTTTTGTAGCATCATCTACCCAAAGTGCAACTACTTTTACGCCATCGCCATGCAAATCAATATGTTCGTTGACTTCGCCGCCTTTTCCAAGTGGCGTTGTTAAAACCAATCTGATTTTATCTTGTTTTAGCACGTATGAAACCCTGTCTTTTACGCCTGTTTCTAATCCTGCATATGCTTCCGATTGAAAACCAAATGCCGTTTTGTAAAAGTGTGCCGATTGTTTTGCGTTTCCAACATATAATTCTACATAGTCAGTTCCCAATAATGGAAGAAAATCTTGTGCGTCGTCAAATAATTTTTTGAGTCCGTATTCTGTATTTTGTAAATCTTTTAAGTTTTTTATTTCTGCTGCCATCTTTTTATTTTTTGATGCGTTTGCAATTCGTTTTTGTGTTTTTGTGTAAATAATCTTAGGGATTTACCACATTGCTCGAATATGCGTTGCAATTTTAGTTTTGTGTGTCATCAGTGTTTCCCGTTTTCTAACCAAGATTTGAAATAGTCTTCATCAGCAATTTTCATTGCTTCTTCTGTTACTTGCAACGGTTTGAATGTGTCTACCATAACAGCCAATTCTTCCGTTTTCGTATGCCCAATACTTCTTTCTACAGCTCCAGGATGTGGACCATGCGGAATTCCTGCTGGATGCAACGAAATGTGTCCTGCGTCAACGTCGTTTCTACTCATAAAATCTCCATCAACATAGTATAAAACCTCATCACTATCAATGTTACTGTGATTGTAAGGTGCTGGAATACTTTGCGGATGATAATCATACATTCGTGGCACAAACGAGCAAATTACAAACGCGTCCGTTTCAAATGTTTGGTGTACTGGCGGCGGTTGGTGAATTCGTCCCGTAATTGGTTCAAAGTCATGAATGGAAAACGCGTACGGATAGTTGTAACCATCGTAACCAATGACATCAAAAGGATGTGTTGCGTAAATCATTTCAAAAATATCGCCTTGTTTTTTTACATTGATTAGAAATTCTCCTTTTTCATCATTTGTTTCTAGTTCGTATGGTCTTCTGATATCGCGTTCGCAGAATGGCGAATGTTCTAAGAGTTGTCCAAACCAGTTTCTGTAGCGTTTTGGCGTGTATATTGGTCTGTATGATTCTACAATGAATAAGCGATTGTCTTCTGTATCGAAGTCAATTTTGTAAATAATTCCGCGTGGAACTAATAGATAATCTCCATATTTGAAATCGAGATTTCCGAGCATTGTGCGCAGTTTTCCTGTTCCTCTGTGAATGAAAATGAGTTCGTCTGCATCTGTATTTTTGTAGAAATAATCACGCGTAGAGTTTTTTGGCGCTGCCAGAATGATATTGCAATCACTATTAGTCAACATTATTTTTCTACTTTCTAAGTAATCATCAACTTGTGGCACTTGAAATCCGCGCAAGCGATACGATTGTATGTTATTTGCTTTCGCGATTTTTGGCGCAACGCTGTATTGTTTGCGTATTTCTTTTACTTGAGTTGGTCTGTGTTCGTGGTAACTGTTTGTAGACATTCCGTCGAAACCAATGGTTCCAAAGAGTTGCTCATAGTATAAATCACCATTTGGTTTTCTGAATATGGTGTGTCGTTTTGGCGGAATGTTTCCTAGTTTGTGGTAAAAAGGCATGA